>JAUXLW010000200.1 GCA_030623545.1 Acidimicrobiia bacterium
CCATCAGCAGAAGCGACGGAACCAGCGATCGCATGCGAGCCCAGGGCCGCAGGTTTCGGCGGCGAAAAACCGTGCGCACTGCCAGAGTGACCAATCCGAGGTTGGCAGCACCGTAGAGCACGGCGCCTACGGCCGACCCCAGCGCCACCCGGCCGATGTCTCCAACTTCGAAGGGGCCGTCCGGGAGAGCTAGCTCGATCACCGCGCCGGCCAGAGCCCCTGACAACACAAACTGGCCCAGGTTCGCTATGGGCTGGAACCAGCGGCGCTCCCTGAGATCTCGCGGAGTGATGGCGCCAAAGGCGGCGATGGTTGCCGCTCCCAGCGCCGCGCTCCCCTTCCCGAATATGACTGCCGCGGTCAGCGTGATCATCACGGTCGGGCTGGCCCGTAACCGATCGTTGACCTCGACAGAGAGCGCCTGGAACAGTCCGAAGGCAAGACCCAGGGCAAGCCACTCCCATCGAAACGGGAACGTCGTCTTCCAGAAGAGGAAGCCGACCAGCGCCGCTCCGGCTCCTCCATAGGCCGCGGCGATAAAGAGACGGGCGCGGTGCGAAGGAAGCATTAGGCGAGGAGAGCCCGGGGACGAGGTTTACTTCTTACTCGTGTTAGCCGATGCTGAATCCGGCGGCTCCGGCAAGGACCGCAGACGCCAGTGCACCGAGTGCGACGACGATCTTTACGACCTTCTTCATAAGAGTGAATCTCCCCAATCGTGTATTTCCTTGCGCGCAGCTCTGATCTGCTGCTTACAGGGATCGCTCCGCTTGAGTCAATGTCGTGTCGTCTCCCGGGCACCTCACCTCCCTCGACATATGTCGAGGAAATCTTCCTCACGGAGACGCCCGTTCCTCCGCCGCCCGTCTGTCGCCTCAGCGCTGGCACAGAAAGGCAGGCTCAAAGAGCAACAACAACTTAGTTGGCTTTTCGCGCTTTGCCAACGTCCCCGCCACTCACGTCACTACGCTTCGTAGTCGTGAACTTCCGCGAACTCGAAGAAACGCTGTGCCGCCTTCCCGCAATTGACGCTGTCCGCATCGTCAACGATCGGGACCGGATCAGCGAAGTGCACGTTCTGGCTTCGCCTGCCAAGCCTGCCAAACAAGTCGTGCGCGACATACAGTCACTGGCCATGGCCCGCTTCGGCATCGGCATCGACCGCAGGGCCATCTCCGTTGTGCAACTCAGCGAAGAGAATCGTGGGACCGAAGGTGACCGGCCCGTGATCACCTCAATTCAGGAGCATCCCGAGGGTGTCAGCACCTCGGTCAAGGTCACCCTCACCTGGAACGGCGAACAGTATGTTGGCCAGTCCACGGGGCCTGCCGCCTCCTCCGCCCGTCTGCGGATCATCGGTGAAGCAACCCTGCGGGCGCTGGAGGAAGTGCTCGGGGGCACTCCTCCCCTGGCTCTTGACTCGGTGGCGGCTACCAACGTCGGCATCCGACCCGTAATCGTCGCTCAGGTGGTGAGCATGCGCGGCACCGAAGAGGACGTAGCCGTTGGCAGCGCCCTGGTGCGGGGCGACGAGGCCGAGGCCGTCGTGCGCGCCGTCCTGGACGCCCTCAACCGCCGCATCCCCGCGCTGATGAGATAGACAGCAGACGGCAATAAGCAATAAGCAATAAGCAATAAGCAAGATTTCCTGCCTCCTGCTTCCTGCCTCCTGCCTACTGCCTCCTGCCTACTGCCTCCTGCTAACTACGCGAACAAGAGGTCTTCACCCTCTAAGTGACCTGTGTCATTAACTGTGTACAGACGCGGCCCCGGTACTGCGATTGACGAGATTGAGGCGTTGTGGAGAGCTCCGAAGGGGCCGTTGAAAACGTTTCCTTCCGGCTCGAGGCCAATCGCCCAGCGGAGAATTCCGATGGCGGGCCCGGCATGGGTTCCCACCAGCACAACGTCGTCATCTTCGCTGGCGGCGATGATGTCCTCGATGGCCGCCACCGCTCGGATCTGCACCTCAGTCCAGTTCTCACCGCCGGGACGGTCGACGTCTTCCCCATCTCGATATCGAGCCCAGAGATCCGGCCAGCGGGCTGCCACGTCGGCGGCAACGAGGTTGGCCCACTCGCCGTTGGCAATCTCCCGCAGCCGACTATCGGCCTTCACCGGGATCCCCAGGGCTTCGGCAAGCGGATTGACGGTTTCGGTGGACCGGCGCAGGTCGGACGAAACAACATGGGTGATGCCAACTCCGAGAAGACGTCGGGTGAGGGCCGCCACCTGAGCCCTGCCGTCTTCGGTCAGCGAGACGTCGCTCTGACCGATAAACCGGTGTTCCCGGTTTCCCTCGGCTTCACCGTGGCGGACGATGAGAAGCTTTGTCACCCGTGAATGCCGGCTACCAGCGCGGCCCATTCTTCGTCTGAAAGAGTGAGGATGGGAGGTTGATTGGGAATTTCGGTGAAGTAGATCCCCATGCGGTCTACCCGCTCTCCATATTTGTCTCGCACCGCAGAGCCAAGCTCGTCGAGCGGAGCTGTCACGCACAGCTCGTCGAGCACCTCTTCGGTGATCACCTCGCCCATCGCCATCCATTCGCCGCGTTTGCTCATAGCCGTGAGCTCGGGCCCGAAGTCCCACCCGTGCAGGTCTAGCACCCCCCGATAGGCCGGAGTCGAGGCATAGAAAGCTATCTGCAGTTTGGCCGCCATCTTGGTAGCGGCCATTTCTTCGTCGTTGTGGCCCGAAATCACAAAGGTGGTTCCCACCATCTCAACATCCGCGACGGACCGACCGGCCTCTTCTGCCCCCGCCGCCACGTTGGGAGCGACCACCTCGTCCAGATAGCGCAAGGTGTGAAAAGGGTGGATGTGGAGGCCGTCGGCAACTTCGCCGGCCACCCGGCACATGTAGTCGCCGACTCCGGCAATGTAGACCGGGATCTCCCAATATTCCATCGGAGCGGGGCTGAAAAAGGGAGTCATGAGACTGAACTCGTAGAAGTCACCCTTGAAGGCCAGCCTCTCCCCTGTCTGCCAGGTGTTCCAGATGGCTCGCAAGGCGTGGATGTACTCCCGCAACCTCGGGCCCGGGCTCGACCAGGGCATGTTGAAGCGCCGGGTGATGTGGGCTCGCACCTGGGTTCCCAGCCCGAGAAGGAATCGGCCCTCGGTGAGCTCCGCTAGATCCCAGGCGGAGTAGGCAACGGTCATCGGCGAGCGGCCAAAGGCCACTGCAATCGCGGTGCCGAATTCGATGCGGGAGGTGGCAGTGGCTGCGGCCGCGATCGGAAGGAAAGGGTCGTGCGCGGTGTCGGTGGAAAACAGGCCGTCAAAACCCCATTTTTCGGTCCAAACTGCGTGCTCAGGAGCCCTGGCGATCGCCCCGGGAGCCAGGTATTGGTCCACCTTCATCGTCCAGAGGCTACACCCGACCGGCTCCCGGCCAGCAGAGCGCGAAAACCTAGATAACAAGGACGATTTTCGCGTTTTTGCCCCCGTCATCTAGTGGGTCCTAGCCTCTAAGCTTCGCCCGGCGTTTCATGTCTAGGGCTACGGATACGGCGGAGTATCGACGGTGAGATTCACACGATTATTGGCGTTCGCCACTTGGGTGGTAGTCGCGTTGCTGGCAGTGGCTGCCTTTTCTGCCTTTTCGCCCCCGGGCACGGCTCCGGGAACCACCACCACGACCACCGGGCCCGCCGATGAGCA
>JAUXLW010000113.1 GCA_030623545.1 Acidimicrobiia bacterium
GCCAACTCCAGGGCGGTGAGCGCGCCCCACTCCTGGTCGACCCGATAGAACGATGAGCTCTGGACCGCTCGTGTTGTAAGCAGCAGCTGGCCGTCTCCTCGCATTGCCACCAGTGTTGCTTGAGTGCGCCCGATCTCCCGTCCGGTGTCATCGATTCGCCGTGTCCACTCGACGCCTGTTTCTTCGTCCTCAAAGCCGAGAACGAAGCCCGCCTCGTCCCAGCCCAGGAGACGCTCGGTGGCCGGCAGGGTGGCAGATAGCAACGGTTCCGAAGTTGCCGGCCCGGCGACCCCGGCCACGAACAGCTGCTGTTCGACACCATCGGTGCCGGCAACCGTCCACGCCAGGCGTCCCGGCTCGGTGGCGTGCCACGCCAACCACTTCACCGGGCCCGCGAGAGGAAAGTACCCCGCATCCGATCCGACGTAGAGGGCAGTTTCGCCACCGTCCAGGTGCCGGAGGAAGGCGTAGGCGGATCCACTCGCATCCCAGGTGACCGGAGGCGCATCCGGCCCAGCAGGAGACACGGCGTCCCCGATGTCGACGCTCTCCGGAGCGCTACCGTCGGCCGGCCAGATCAGCAACTCGAAATCAACAACGCCGATGGTGACCACGAGACTCCCCGCCAAGCGCGGGATCTGAACATCGAGCAGCAAGATCGCTTCAGCCGAGCCTTGGGCCTCCTGCGCCTCGACGCCACTATCCGGCTCTGCGACCGACTCTCTCACCGGTCGGTCGGAGGGGCGAGAGACCGGGTACCAGATGAGAAGGCCGAAGATAAGGAGAATGAGAACGCCGGCGACGAGCCAACCTGCTCGCGACCCTTGCACCGGTCGGGGCCGACGAGTGCCATCATCGAGAACGCGCACGGCGGACTGTTTCACGGCACGTAAATTCTAGGAGGGTGATCGGTGAGTCATGGAGAGGGCTCCGTGAACACGATCGGCGGCCCCGTAGACGTTGTTGCCACGAGATCATCGAATCGCAGCACCAGACCGCTGTTCGGTGCACTGAAAGCGCCGTGGACCGAGATGTAAATGCGATCCTCACCGTCGATGAGAAGCGCGGTTGGAAACGGAATCCTCTCCACCAACACGCGGCCTCCCGTCCAACCATCGCCTTCCGGCTCGAGACGTAGCAACCGCCCGGTCTTGCCCTGATACGGACTACCCGTGTCGCTGCCGTCGATGAACTCGATCACGTACAGACGCCCGGCGGTGTCAAAGGCCAGGTCGATAGGGGTGGTCAATTGGTCGGCCGCCACGGCGAACGAGCCATCGGGGTGGAGCCGCAGAACCGCACCACCTCCCGTCGGGTGAGGTAGTTGGCTGAATGAGGTCACATAGACCAGACCGTCGGGTCCCCGGGCTATGCCGGTCAGCACCTCGTGCCCTGCCACATCGGAGAACACGTCGATCTCACCATCGAGTCCGGCCGCCAATACATGACCGGTCGCTCCGTCCGTGACGAGAAAGCGATCGTTGGCGTCATCCGGGATCATGGCGAAGGGATTGGAGATGATGTTGATCTCGTCGAAGAAGTCGGGCTCTGTGGTTTGGATCGCAAAAGCCAGGAAGTCGGCCACGACCTCCGGCGGGGTGGCGGGTTCGGTGATCCTCAGGAGACTGCGGGCCAGGGGCACCTGGCCCTCGCCGGTGAGCAGATAGAGCTCTCCGCCCATCTCGGCCACATCGGCCGGGCCGATTGTGGCGCCGTGGACGTTGTAGAAGACGTAGGGAAGCTGCTCAATGATTCGCCGACGGACTCCCCCGGTGTCCACACAAGTCACCGATCCCGTCTCGGCCAGGTTTGACGTAGGCCCTTCCTTCACCACCTGACCCTCGGCCAGTCGGCCCGCCTCGGCCGCGCACAGGGCGCCATCGGCGAGCACCCATAGACCGCGGGGCTCGTTCAACCCGTCAAGAATGACCTCGAACTCCGAATCCCCGGATCCACAGGCGCTTGCCACCAACAGCATCGCCAGGGCCCAGCCGATGCTCCGGGTCCTTGGCCTCCCGGTGACGAGCGGGATCATCCTTTAGTGCGGTGGACTTTCCCGGCCCTCGAAGTGGTGGCTCTCGACTTCGATGGTGAGCGGCGCCGCTTGCGGCCGCGCCGCTCCGGCGGGGTGGCGGGGCGTCCTCGCCGGTTCCATTGCGGGAAGTCGAAGTCCGAGGTAACCGAGCGCGGCAGAAGCAAAACCGCTTGGAGGAAAGACTCGAGGTCGGGCGGGTCTTGAATGTTGACGTCGTAGCCCCAGTCCCGCAGTGTGCCAAAGAGACGGCGTAACTCGGGCTGGCCCCAGTTGATGGAGAAGCGGCCTATTCCCCAATCACGGAGCATCTTGAGCGAATCCCGTGCCTTCTCCGGTGCCGCCATGACCAGCGGTTTTAGGAAATCGATCGGACATTGAATGATCGCTCCCGGATGGCGCTCCGTCAGGCGCCGGAATCCCTTCTGTTCAAGATGCTCAATGCGGCCGTTGAACCAGATGTCCCGGTCGTCGAAAGCCTTATCGGTCAGTATGTTCAGGACCATGTCCACCAGCAAGCCACCGGCCATCAGATCGAGCTGGATTCCTCGACCGCGCTGCTGGACGCTCTCGACCACGTCCTCCGGGCCCAGCCATGCCATCTCGAGTGCCAGGGAGGTCATGAACGATTCGGGCCGCAACATCAACCTGGAACGCGACGCGTCGAGGTGTACATCGACCCCGGCCCAGCGGACGGTGGAGGCGAGGAATTGGCGGAGATTGATCTTGTTGCTCACAGCCTTGCGCACCAACTGGACCTGGCTCGGCAACGCATCTTCGCCCGGTATGAGTTGGGCCAGTCGGTAGCTGGCGCCGTGTGCCGTCCGTTGCGGCAGGTGCGTGCGTATCGACTCGAACACCGTGTTCGCATGCAAGACCCTGATGCCCTTGGTTGTGTCGTGACGCGCCACCGCTTTGATCAGGTCAGGCTCGTTGTCGATGTAGGCGAAGACGTGGTAGCCCCGCTGTCGGAAGTCATCTAGCGCCCTCACCTTCGACTCTGCCACGCCTTGCTCCCAGTCGCTCGGGTTCATGCAAAGCAGATCATTCGGGATCTGGACCCCGTAGGGCGCGCCGAGTTGATTCAACGACTGAAGCGTCACCTCACGGAGTCTCTCGGGTCGGCCGGTAATAAAGCCGACGGAGGTGTTGTCCTGAATCTGGAACCAGCGAATCATCTCCATCACCCCCGGGAAGGGACGATGGGATTCGAGAATGACGTCTGGCTCCCAGCGCTGCTCCAGGTACCAGGCGAGCACTTCCTCGCGGATCCCGGCAGGCAGGTCGAGACTCGCCAACAATCTGCCCACCTGGTTCTCGTGAACTTTGATACGGGACAACCGCAGGCGGTCGAAATACGAGGTGGAATGAGCCCGGTCGTACGCCCACAGAACCGCCAGGATGACATGACGCATATCGATGACGGTCCCGTCGATGTCGCATGTCAGCAACAGGTGCTCGTCCGGGAATTTTCGACGCGCACGTCGATAAGAAGTCGAAAGGGATCTCATCCAGTTAGCCGGCATTGGATTCTCCTGACCGGGCTGTCCCCTCGATCCCCGACCGGGGGGCTCGAGCTGATCAAACCGAGTCGAAACCGAAGCCTAACTATGAACCAGTGTAGCTCCTTCGATTGGCCGTTGCCTATACTGCCGGCACAGCGCCAATTTGATCAATCAGCTTGCGGGCGCACAATAAATGCAGCTAAAGCGACGAGCAGACCGCTCACAGCCCGGCTGTAAGCGGTTTTCTGCTTTGCCACCCCGCAGCTGGTGCATGGCGCACGACAGGAAGGGGAGGCTCATGCCCGCTAGATCGAACCGGAAGACGCCCGGGTGGCTCGAGGATGACAAGATCCTCGTCGCGGACGGCGGTATGGGTACGACCCTCTTTGGCCTCGGCCTCGATAACGGTGACAGTCCCGAGCTGTGGAACGTCGATTTTCCTGATCGGATCGCCGGCGTCCACCGCGCCTACGTCGAGGCGGGGGCCGACATCATCCTCACGAATACATTCGGGGGTTCGGCACCGCGTCTCGCCCGACACGGCCTCCGGGACCGTTGTAGGGAGTTAAACGCGGCGGCGGCTCGGGTTGCCAGCGACGTAGCGGCGGAGGCAGATCGCCTGGTGCTCGTGGCAGGCTCGATGGGCCCGACGGGTGATCTCATGGCTCCCCTCGGCGAATTGACCATTGAGGAGGGAATCGAGATCTTCTCCGAGCAAGCAGAAGCCCTGGTCGAGGCCGGCGTCGACCTCCTCTGGATCGAGACCATGTACTCGATTGAGGAGCTGACGGCCGCCTTTACGGCCGCGAGCCGGTTCGATGTTCCCATTATCACCACGATGAGCTTCGACAGTCACGGTCACACGATGATGGGCGTGGCGCCCGGGGCGCTGGCCGACTGGTGGAGCCGGCAGGATCCCCGACCAATCGCCGTCGGCGCCAATTGCGGGATCGGCCCCAGTGAGGCCCTCTACGCCGTGTCGGCGCTGCTGGCAGCTTCGCCGGATGCGATCGCAGTTGCGAAGAGCAACTGCGGAGCTCCCGCCCTCCAGGGTCTGGACGTTTCCTATCCGATTGGGCCGGGGGGGATGCGGACATACGCCGAAGTGGCAATCGACGTCGGAGTCAGGATCATCGGAGCATGCTGCGGTTCTAACTCCGATCACATCCGGGTAATCCGGGATGTGATCGACGGATATGAGAAGGGTGCATCGCCGACCCCCCACGAAATCAAAGAGAGGCTGAGTGAGGTGGAAGCCGGATCGGTCGGCTAGGAGCCTGTTGACCAATGCATGTCACCGATCTCGACGACCAGTCATCACCACTCGCGGCGTCCTCGGTCCCGCCATTCCACCCGAGGAGTGGCAAAACCTCGTTCTTGCGACTGGCGCGCCTGGCCGCCGATCTCGGCAACGGCATTAATCAACAGGTTCCTAGGTGTGACAGAGCCGTCCGGCGCTTTGAACGGCGGGAGGTCGCCGGCCCGCCACGCCTTGATGTAGGTCAAACAGTTCTCGTCGCGACCCAGCAGGGCATCCTCCGCCAGGCGGTACGAAGAAGACCGGCGATCGACCGCCTCGTTGTCGCCTTCGATAATTGCGGCCGCTATGGCCTGCATCGCAGATGATGCGCCCGCGAACAGCTCCACGTTGCGCTCGATCTCCTCGGGGCGATCGAGC
>JAUXLW010000201.1 GCA_030623545.1 Acidimicrobiia bacterium
GCATGTTGGCGTTGTTTGTCACGCCCTTCCTTCAGTAAACGTGAGATCCGTTTCATGAGTGATTTCGCCAAGGGCGATTCCTGCCTGCTGACCGATAACAAGGGGCGCCAGTTCCTTCTCACATTGGAAGAGGGAGGGACGTTTCACTATCACAACGGCTATCTCTCTCACGACGAGATCATCGGGCAGCCGGACGGCGCGGTCTTGCAGTCTTCGTTGGGTGGCCGACTGGTGGCGCTCAAACCGCGAATGTCTGACTATGTGCTGAAAATGCGCCGCGGGGCCCAGGTGATCTACCCCAAGGATCTGGGCGCGATTCTCGTCTGGGGAGACATCGCTCCCGGACTCACGGTGTTGGAAGCGGGCACCGGATCCGGCGCGCTGACGATGGGCTTGCTGCGCGCCGTGGGCGCCGGCGGCAGACTCATCAGCGTTGAGCTCCGCCCCGATCATGCGGCCCACGCCCAGCGGACTCTCGAGTCCTTTTTCGGGGGGATCCCTGCCAACCTCGATCTACGAATCGGTGATGTTGCCGAGGTGATATCGGAGGTCGCCCCCGACCGTCTGGTATTGGATCTGCCAGAGCCATTCTCCGTGGTGGAGGCTGCCGTCGCCGGTCTGCCATCGGGGGCAGTGTGGATCTCCTATGTCCCGACGGTTCCTCAAGTGCAGCAAACAGCTGAAGCCTTGCACCAGAGTGGATGCTTTTACGGAATGCGACATTTCGAGGTGCTGCACCGCGAGTGGAAGGTTGAAGGGCGGTCGGTGCGTCCCAATCACCAGATGGTCGGCCACACCGGGTTTATCACGGTCGCCCGCAAAACTCAGCCTTTGCGGGATTCATAGGGAATAGGCCGCGAAAACGCGTTGAATATCCGCTGGCCCTGGTAGGTTGCATTCCTCACTTCGTATAATCGCGAAAGCCTCCCCAACCCTGGACCGATATATTGAGCCTATGACTAGCTATCAGTCACCAGACCCGGCAGAACTCCGCAACACCATCAGCATGCTGGAGGAAGAGATCTCGGTGCTGCGGCGCCGGCTGCAAGATTCTCCCCGGCGGGTGCGAGTCCTCGAAGAGCGGCTGCTCGAAACCAAAGGCCAGCTGACTCAGGCAGTGCACCAGAACGACAAGCTGGCCGCAGTTCTCGAAGAGACCCGCGAACAGCTAGGCATTTTGCGGGAGGAGGTCGAAAAGCTCACGGCCCCGCCCAACCCGTTTGGGACCATTCTCGGCCTCAATCAAGACGGTACCGTCGATGTGATGACCGGAGGCCGCAAGCTCCGAGTCAACGTAGAGCCGACAATTGAGATCAAAGAGCTCGAACGCGGCCAGGAGGTGCTGCTCAACGAGGCCTACAACGTCATTGATATCCGTGACTTTGATCCGCTGGGCGAGGTGGTTGCCGTCAAGGAGATCATCGATGAGACTCGTCTGATCATTCTCGGCCGGGGAGACGACGAACGTGTCGTAGACCGGGCCGCACCTCTCGTGGAGGAATTCTTACGGGTGGGAGACCACGTCCGCCTGGACACCCGCACCGGCCTTGCATTTGAAAAGCTGTTGCGACCCGAAATCGAGGAGCTCGTCCTGGAGGAAGTTCCGGACATTTCCTACGAACAGGTGGGAGGCCTCAAGGAACAGATCGAGGCGATCCGCGATGCGGTCGAGCTGCCCTACCTGCACAAGGATCGGTTCCTCGACTATCAACTCAAGGCGCCCAAGGGAATCCTGCTCTACGGACCGCCCGGGTGCGGCAAGACGCTCATCGCCAAGGCCGTGGCCAACAGCCTGGCGCAGGCGGTGTCTCGTAAGTCGGGCTCGGAGGACGCCCGGTCATATTTCCTCAATATCAAAGGCCCCGAGCTGCTCAACAAGTATGTGGGTGAAACCGAACGCCAGATTCGGGTCATCTTTCAGCGGGCAAAGGAGAAGTCGGACGAGGGTGTGCCGGTCATCGTCTTCTTCGATGAGATGGACTCCTTGTTCCGAACCCGCGGCACCGGAATCTCCTCCGATGTCGAGTCGACCATTGTTCCTCAGTTACTTTCCGAGCTCGATGGTGTCGAGGCTCTCAAGAACGTCATTGTTATTGGTGCATCGAATCGGGAAGACCTGATCGACCCGGCGATTCTTCGCCCGGGGCGCCTCGATGTGAAGATCAAGATCGAGCGTCCAGGCCCGGATGCAGCCCGGCAGATCTTCTCCATTTACCTGACAACGGATTTGCCGCTCGATGCCGAAGAGGTCGGCCGCCATGAGAATCCTCAGGCATTCATCGACCGGATGATCGACCGGGTAGTCAAAAGAGTGTTCGATAACTCCGACGCCAATCGATTCCTCGAGGTTACGTACGCCAACGGCGACAAAGAGGTTCTCTACTTCAAGGATTTCCTGTCTGGAGCGATGATCGAGAACATTGTCCGGCGTGGCAAGAAAGATGCGATCAAACGCGAGATCGCAGGCGGCTCGCGCGGGATCAAGACCGAAGATCTGATCAACGCCATCATGCAGGAGTTCCGCGAGCATGAGGATCTCCCCAACACCACCAACCCCGACGACTGGGCCAAGATCTCAGGCAAGAAGGGTGAGCGGATCGTCTACGTCCGAACCCTCATCGAAGGGGATAAGGACAGCCGCAGCATAGAAGCCACCACCACCGGTCAGTATCTGTAAAGGGCGGTAAACCCTTCCTGCGGTGCGGATTTGCTCCTCTCCCACTCCGCTCCGAAGATTCCGCTCCGCAGGAGGGGAAGTTTCTCTCCTGCTGTTGGTGGGCGCTCCCAACCTCCCCACTCCGTGGTGAAGGAGCAATCAGTGCACTCCGTTTCACTCCGTGGAGGGGGACAGGCAGTATGTTTGATGCTGACAATGCCCCAGAAGCCCAATCGACTCGTGAACACCGGCCCACCCGATACCATGGACAACTGATGGCAGCTATTCACAAGGTCATCGGCACTGAAACCGAATACGGGATTACCGTGCGCGGGCAGGCCGACTTCAACCCCGTCCTGGCCTCCTCCATGGTCGTCAACAGCTACGCAGGCATGCGGGCCAAGATTCAGTGGTCGCACGAAGAGGAGTCGCCGGGGCGTGACGCCCGCGGGTTTGGGCCTGAGGGCGGCATCATGCCCGACATCGACGGGGGACTGGTCAATGTGGTGCTTGGCAATGGCGCCCGTTTCTACGTGGATCATGCCCATCCTGAGTATTCGTCGCCCGAGGCTTACGACCCGTTGGAGGCAACGCTCTACGACAAGGCGGGTGAACTGATAGTGAGCCGAGCCGCCAAGGAAGCGGAGCCGCTCCTCGAGGATGGCAAGTCGTTGCTTCTCCACAAGAACAACTCTGACGGCAAGGGCAACTCCTACGGAAGTCACGAGAACTTCCTATTGGCTCGACAACTGCCATTCTCCGATCTGGTCGATTACTTCACGACCTTCCTCGTGACGAGGCAGATATTCACGGGCTCCGGCAAGCTGGGATCGGAGAACGGTCGACCGGCAGTTGATTACCAAATCACCCAGCGAGCCGATTTTTTCGAAGAGGAAGTGGGTCTCGAAACCACGCTCAAGCGGCCCATCATCAACACCCGTGATGAGCCGCACGGTGATCCCGCCAAATACCGACGGCTCCACGTGATCATCGGCGA
>JAUXLW010000039.1 GCA_030623545.1 Acidimicrobiia bacterium
AACAGATGCTGGTTGTTGGCGACTGGAACGGAGACGGGATCGATCAATTTGGCCTCTATGACCCCGCCGCCAACACTTTGGGAATCACCGAGTCGTTCTTCAAGCCCGTCATAACCGAGACCTACCAAACCGAGGGTGACGGCATTCCCCTTTCCGGCGAGTGGAACCATCAGACCGGCATCATCTACCGATCTCCCAGCGATCCCGGCACGGCCCCTGCGGCCAAGATCGTGAAGCCGGCCATACCGGTCCCCAGCAACGCCGTGAGGATCGATCCGGGCACCAACATCCAGGGTGTTGTCAGCAGCCACGGTGAAGGCACCACCTTCCTGCTGGGTGCCGGAGTCCACCGCATGCAGTCGATCCAGCCCAAGAACGGGCAAGTCTTCATTGGCGAGTCGGGCGCTGTGCTCAGTGGAGCCCGGGTTCTGAACAGTTGGCAGCAGGATGGGGGCGCCTGGTTCGTTGCCGGCCAGAGCCAGGAGGGGCGCATTCACGGCAGCTGCCTTGCGGGTCACGATCGCTGCAATCGCCCGGAAGAGCTGTTCATCAACGACAAGCGGATGCTTCACGTCTCGAGTCGAGGCAACGTCGGGCCCGGCAAGTGGTTCTTCGATTACGGCTCCGACCGGATCTACATCGGTGATGATCCGTCAGGAAAGCGTGTCGAGACGTCGGTAACTGAGGTCGCTTTCAAGGGGAAGGTGAATGGCGTCACGGTCACCGGCCTGGTTGTCGAAAAATATGCCAATCCGGCCCAGGTGGGAGCGATCGACACTCGCGACAATTCCAGTGGCAAAGACAATGGATCCAACTGGTTCATTGCCAACAACGAGGTCCGAAACAACCATGGCGTGGGGATCAAGGCAACCGATGGTTCCAAGGTCACCGGCAACTACGTACATCACAACGGGCAGCTGGGACTGGGCGGGGACGGTGATGGCCTGCTGATCGAAAACAACGAGATTGCCTACAACAACAATGCCGGCTACGAGTGGGGCTGGGAAGGTGGCGGCACCAAGTTCGCCAAGACCCGAGACCTCGTCGTGCGCAACAATTACTCCCATCACAACCTCGGGCCAGGGCTGTGGACCGACATTGACAACATCGACACTCTCTATGAGGGGAATCGGGTGATGCACAACGCGTGGATGGGCATCTTCCACGAGATCTCCTATGACGCGGTCATTCGTAACAACTATCTGGAGGGCAACGGTGCCGCACACTCGGTCTGGCTGTGGGGCTCCGGCATCGTGGTTGCCGCTTCGCCCAACGTCGAGATTTACGGAAACGAGGTCGTCAATAACTCCGACGGAATCGCCGGGATTCAGCAGAGCCGCGGCAGTGGCCGGTACGGTCCATATGAAATCAGCAACCTGTATGTTCACGACAACGAAATAACCATGACCGGAGGCCACACCGGCTTCGTTCAGGACATCGGTGACAACTCCTACTTCACGAGCCGCAACAATCGGTTCTCGAACAACCACTTCACGTTGATCGGAGGAGACGGACGCAACTTCTCCTGGATGAACAGCAGCCACACCCTGGCTGAGTGGAACAATTTCGGCCTGAGCTGATCGACCACCCGGAGTAGCTCAACGCACTCAGAGTGCTTATAGTCTCGGATGCGCCGACACGGATACGATTTGGGCAGGAGAAATCTGGACCAGCTGCGACCGCTGGTCGTGGTGCTCGTTTGCGTCGCTTCCCTTCTGAGTGTGGTTGGACCCGCCGCCTCGACCGAAAGCGGCCGATCTCACCTTGGCTTTTTCGACGGGAATCGCGGCTCCTGGGCCCTGGATGGGTACAGCGTCTTTCACTTTGGCGTGCCCGGGGATTGGCCGCTGCTGTGTGATTGGAACGGCGATGGGGTTGATACGGTCGGTCTGTACCGTTCCACCAGTGGCTTCCTCTACCTGCGCGGCACCAACGGCTTTGGCGTTGCCGACACTGAAATCTATTACGGGATACCGGAGGACAAGCCGGTGTGTGGTGATTGGGACGGCGACGGTATCGACACCATTGGCATCTATCGGCCTTCGACCTCGACTTTCTATCTCCGCAACTCCAACACGCAGGGCTTTGCCGACATCCAGTTCACATTCGGTGACGGCCGGGGCGAGCCGATCGCCGGCGACTGGGATGGAGGCGGCGGGGACACCGTTGGCCTGTGGCGGCCGTGGAATGGGATGTTGCAGTTGGCGGCAGGGCATACCAGCCGGGTGGAGATTCAGCGCTGGTGGGGTGGATCCAGTGATCAGGTCGTCACCGGAGACTGGGATGACGACGGCCGCGATACCGTTGGGGTGTACCGCTATTCCGACGGTTTCTTGCATTTGATGGACCTGGGTGAGGCCGCCGGGTCACCTCTCGACCATTGGATCGGAAAACGCTCGGGAACCGCCGTGGCGGGCGCTACCGGAGACGGCTCGGCCACGGTACCGCCCGGCGCCATAAGCGTTTGGCCCGGAGAGGATATTCAGGCGGCCGCCAATTCGGCGGGCCCGGGAGCGACGCTCTACATACGGGCAGGCGTGCATCGCATGCAGAAGGTCAAGACCAGGGACAATCAAACGTTTATTGGTGAGCCCGGTGCGGTGCTCAATGGATCCCGAGTTCTCTCCGGTTGGCAGCTAGAAGGGAGCCGCTGGTGGGTCGGGGGACAGACCCAGCAAGGGAACCTGCACGGGAGTTGTGAAGACGCCCGGCCTCGCTGCAATCGACCCGAGGATTTGTTCCTCGATAACGTCCGGCTGGAACACGTCGATAGCGTTTTCAATGTGGCGCCCGGCAAGTGGTACTTCGACTATGGGGCAGACCGCATCTACGTGGGCGACAACCCGGGCGGACGCCTCGTTGAGACCAGTGTTACCGATCACGCCTTCTATGGCCAGACCAGCAACGTCACCATCTCCGGCCTGACTATCGAGAAATACGCTAATCCGGCACAGCACGGGGCCATCGACACCCGGCTTGACAACCGGGATGCGACCAGCGGCAACAACTGGCTCATCGTCGGCAATGAGGTTCGCCTCACCCATGGGGTGGGGATCAAGGCAGGCAACAACGCCCGGGTCGTGGAAAACAACATTCATCACAACGGGCAGCTCGGAGTTGGGGCGGTTGGCAGCAGCCCGCTCGTGGAGGGAAATGAGATAGCCAACAATGGAACTCTGGGTTTCGAGTTGGACTGGGAGCGGGGCGGTACCAAGTTTGCGGGAACTGTGGGTGCGGTGGTGCGTGACAACTACGTGCACGACAACATCGGGCGGGGACTGTGGGCCGACGGCAACGCCTACGACTCGTTGTTCGAGGGCAACGTAGTGGTGAGCAACACTCACGCCGGGATTTTCTACGAGATCAGTTATGTAGCGATGATTCGTGACAACTACGTTGCTGCCAACGGTTACGGCCATTCTGGTTGGCTATGGGGAGGGGGGATTGTCGTTGCCGGATCCCCCGATGTAGAGATCTACAACAACACGTTGGTCAACAACGCCGACGGCATCTCCATTGTCGAGCAAGATCGGAGCTCCGACCCTGCTCTGTACGGTCCCCACATCACCAAGAACACCTACGTTCACAACAACCATGTGACGATGGGTCAGGGGCACACCGGGCTGGCTCAGGACATAGGGAACAACTCCGTCTTCACGAGTCGCAACAACCGGTTCATCGGAAACGTCTACGTCACGGGCTCGGGGGACTTCTTCGAGTGGGACAACCGGCAGCTCAACTTCGACGAGTGGCGCTCGTACGGCCAGGAATAAAGCTCACATAGACTGGCTCATGCCCATTAGGCGCTTTGGCGCGCTCCTGGTTCCGCTCGCGGTCCTCGCCGCAGCTCTCGGCTTGCTCACGCTGAGAACCCCCAGTGACACCGTGAGCCGGCCGCAGCCGTCGGCGGACGGTGCCACAACTACAACCACAGCCGACACCTCGATTCTCACCCCGTTTCTACCGCTGGACCGGGACGCCGGGCCTCTGGTCATCACGGTGACACCGGAGGACGATCTGGCTGCCCTGGCAGCCGCCGCTCCCGAAGGCACGACCTTCCTGCTCGCTCCTGGTGTCCACCGCATGGCGTCCGTCGAGCCCCGCACCGGGCAGGCCTTCATCGGCAGGTCGGGAGCGGTGATGAGCGGAGCCCTGGTTCTAAATCGTTTCCGCCGGGCCGGCGACATCTGGGTTGCCGACGGACTGGATATGGAGGGGGACGAGAAGGGCAATTGTTCCCCCGGCTTTGAGCGCTGCCGCCGCCCCGAAGCCTTGTATGTTGACGACGTCGTTCTCCACCACGTTTCGCGACGCAGCGAGGTTGGTCCTGGCAGCTGGTTCTTCGATTACGGTGCCGACGCCGTTTACCTGGGTGAGGATCCGTCCAACCACGTGGTGGAGCTGGCAGTTGTCGCTTACGCCTTTTGGGGAGACGGCGACCGGGTGACGATCAATCGCCTCATTATCGAGAAGTATGCTCCCCCCGCCCAGGAGGGAGCCATCGACAGCCGGGCGGGCCCGAGCGACCTCGTCGGGGGCACCGGATGGGTGGTGACCGACAACGTTGTTCGCTGGAACCATGGAATTGGAGTGAGCGCTACCACCGGGGCTGTTGTTCAGAGCAACGTCATCTACCAGAATGGTCAGATGGGGATGTCGGCCCACGGCGCCGACATCCTCATCGCTGAGAACGAGATCTATGAGAACAACACTGCAGGATTCAGCCAGTCCTGGGAGGCCGGGGGTGGCAAGTTCGTGTTCACGCAGGGCCTAACAGTGCGGGACAACTACGTGCACGACAATCGGGGGGTGGGCTTGTGGACCGACATCGACAATATCGACGTTCGTTACGAAAACAACCGGGTTCACGACAATGAATGGATCGGGATCTTTCACGAGATCTCCTACGACGCAGTGATTGTCGGAAATGATGTCCGCGGCAACGGATACGGATTCGAAGCATGGCTATGGGGAGCAGGGATTCTTGTCGCCGGCTCACCAAACGTCGAAATCGTCGGCAACACGCTGGTGAACAATGCCGACGGGATCGTCGCCATTCAGCAGGGCCGACCTGACGCCCCTGCCTCATACGGTCCCCTCCTGGTGGAAAACCTTGCTGTGCACGACAACGACTTGACCGGCAACGGTGGCAGCATCGGAATCGGCCAGGATGTTGGAGACAATGCTGTGTATACGAGTCGTAACAACCGCTTTTACGACAACATCTACGGCGACACCGGCGGAACGCCGTTCTACTGGTTGAACGACAACCGTACCCTCGAGGAGTGGGATAGCTACGGGCTGAGCTAGTGAGCCCGTCCGCTACCTGGGTTTGGCCGACCGTCCCAGGAGGCGTTTCTTAGGCTTGTCGGCGGGGGTCTGTTGGCCGTTGGGCGACCCGGCTCCGAGTATGTCCTTCAAAGAACCTTCAACGTCTGCTTGGTCTGTGCGGAGTGGTGAGCGGTTGTAGATGTACCCGAGCGGTTGAGTCCCGATGAATGCCAGGCGGTCGGCCACCTCTTCGAGCTCACTCACGGATCCGCCATGGTTGACAACGATGAGGGCGGCGTCGGCATAGCGGGCGATCACACTCGTGTACGCCACATGCAGGAGCGGGGGCGTGTCGATGAGAACTAGATCGAATTCTCCGCGGATGCCTTCGAAGAACACACGGGTGGCTGCGCTGCGAAAGAAATTGGAGGCGATGACGGAGCGGTGGCCCCGGGCCAGCAGGCTCAAGGAAGTTCCATCGGCGACGGGGACTCTGACAATCGCCTGGCGAAGGGAGGTCCCGGTCTCAACCACTTCAGTTACTCCGGCGGCGGGCGGGACGTTGCCCACGAGTAACTGGCTGAGGTTCTGGCTTCCGAAATCTGCGTCGATGACCAGCACCCGGTTACCCTCCCGGGCCAGCGCCATGGCAGAGTTGGCGACGGCGGTGGTCTTACCGTCTCCGGCGTTACCGGACACGATGACCAGCGACTTTACGCTCGATCCCACCGATTGGATATCAAGAGCGGCGGCGGCGAATCGGAACGCCTCGGCAGTTCGGGTTTGGGGCATGTCCTGGACGGGGAGTGCCGTTTTGATGCCTTCGTCCGAGAAACGAGGAACTTCGCTGATGAGCGGGGCGTCGACGATCAATTCGGGCTCGCTGCGGTTCGAGAAGCTCCTGCGACGTATAGCGAGGGAGTAGGCGAGGAGCAGGGCCACGAATGTCCCTGCCACGCCGCCGATCACTGCCGCCCGGGCCTCCTCCCGACCGTCTCCGGAAGGCAATCGGGCCGGGGACGCCAGGTCGATCCCACTGCTGACCAGCTGAGAGTCGACGACGATCTGATCGCGGCGAAGCTCGAGAGCATCCCGTCTGTCGAGCGTGCTCTGCAGCTCCTGCAAAACCAGGCTCAGCGCCGGATTGGTGTTCTCGACGAGTTGTATCGCCTGGAAGGTGTCAATTTGGAGCAGCAAGTCGCCTAGCTGGAGGCGCAACTCTTGAGCCCGGTCCGGGTCGGTGGTGGTGACCAGCTCTTCCTGTACCTCCACCAGGCGCTCTGTGGCAGCGTTGAACTGGGCGTCGAGCTCCTCGCGGACATCACCGGCAGAGCGAGCGCCTGCGAACTCGTTCAGCAGATCGTCGAGCTCAGCGTCAACGACGTCCAGGATGGCCTGTAACTCGGCCAGCGCGTCGTTGGCATTCTTGTCGGCCGCCTGTTCCTTGATCTCCTGGTACGCCTGGACGATTGCATTGGCCACCAGCTGCGCTTCGGCCCTCTCGTCGCTTTGCACACGGATGACAATGAGACTGTTGTCGCGGTCCCCTTCTATCGCGGACATTTCGCTGACGTCGCCCGTGAAAGCGGGGTCCTCGAGCAGGATCAGCTCCTCGGCCCGGGTCTCCACCACGGGTGAGTCGAGTATCTGCACCTGGTTGGCGACATAGCGCTCCAACTGGGCTCCGCTCGGGGCATCGAAAACACTGGCTGTGCTGGGATCCTCGACCAGCAACTCAGCTTTCGCCTTGAAGACGGGGCTGGTGAAGGTCGCATAGGCGACTGCGAGGGCCGCTCCTACGATCACGAGGAGCATCACGAGCCACTTGTAACGCCATACGGCGCCCGGGATCGTCGGATCTAAAGGTGAAATGTCGTTCATGCAAGGCCAGTGGGACTGGTCATAGACACATATCGGCGGCCGGTAGCTTGTGGTTGAGCGTTACGGCAACAGCACGCGTGCCGCCCAGGCGACCGGATCCTCGAGCTCGTGGGAGTGGGGGAAACTCTCGGTTGAAGCCCACATTCTCACTGCCGAGTCGGGGCCCCATCTCTGCTCGATTTCGGCAAAGAACTCGGCTGCGGCGCGGTGGAGAGGACCTTCAAGGTCGATACCGAGCAGCCGTTGCAGGAACTGCTCTCCGGCCGAAGGCGTGGCCCGGCGACGGTCGATGGCTTCTTGAAGCGCAGGGAGCTCGGGAAGCAACTTGGGGTCGAGTGACCCGAGCACATGTTCCGGGAATCCTTCGACAACCGCAACAAACGTCTGGATTTCGGCCAGGTCTTCCTCCCGGTGAGATCCGGTGAAGAGGTCGCTCAGGAAAGATGGATCTTGAACGATTCGTCCGAGTTCCTCCGGGTCGAAGCCGTGTGCCGTGGGATCCATGGGCAAGGCCTGCGGGTTGAACTCGAGGCCTTCGATGTAGGTGGAGACTAGATTTCTGAGGCGCTGCGGCGCCCCCGGCATTGCGAACATGCTGGCGTGGATGAGCTCGTTGAGCGCAACCCAAAGATCCACTTGCTTCGAGTCGAGCCCGTGATCTGTCGAGAACTCCTCGACATTGGGAGCCACGAGCCACAGTCCCGAAGAGGACAGCGGCGGCAGGGCTGCTTCGAAGTTGCCCATCACCCGATGGCTGAGGGACCCGGCCATCGACCCAACCTGGAGTCCGACGAGTATGGAGAAAAGCGCCCCCATCGGATTGGAGGGGTCCTCCCTGAGCTTTTCCGCCAGTGGCGTCGCCAAATACTCGAATCCCCGCACTTGTGCCGAGGTCCACTGCCGGCGGTCGACGACGTGGACTTCGAAGTCGGTCTGCGGTCGAATTCCGGGGACATCTGCCAGGAAGTGCCGGGCCGTTTCGACATACTCGTTCCAGTGGGCGTCGCTCCCGGGGGACAGCGCACCCTCATCGCCGGCGATGCTCGTTCCCAGCTCAGCTGCAAGTTCCCAATTGACGGATTCTGAGGACGCGAGCATTTCGGCCAGGCGGTCGAAAATATTGTCGGACATCAGCTCTCCCGAGCGCCCAACCGGAGCACCACGGTTAGCGTTTCTCCGTTTCGATTGACGCCCACGGTCACCTGGTCATCGGGGCTGAAGCGCCGCAAGATCGAAATCAAGCCTTCCATGGTGGTTACCGGTTGATCGTCCAATGTCGTAATAACGTCGCCGGTGCGTATGCCGTTTGCGCCGGCGCTCGAGCCGTCGAGCAGTTGCGAGACGATGACGCCCACCGGCGCCTGAGCACCGTCGGACAGGTCGACGAGTTCAGTGGTTCCCTCGATACCGAGAAATGCGTGCCCGCTGCTGCCCGTTGCGATGATTTCGCCCGCCACCCGGCTAACCACTTCGACCGGTATGGCGAAGCCCAGGCCTTCTGGACCGAGGTCGCTCACACCAAGTGCAGTGGTGATGCCGATGAGGCGGCCCTGGTTGTCGACCAGCGCTCCACCGCTCGATCCGCGATTGAAAGGGGCGTCGGTCTGGATCATTCCGAAGAGGTCCTCGGACGGGGTATCTCCCTGCACCT
>JAUXLW010000185.1 GCA_030623545.1 Acidimicrobiia bacterium
AGCCCGCCGTGTCCACCAGCACTGGTAACTGCCAGCCGGCTTCGAGAAGCCAGTCGGACGGCGGATAGTTGGGGCGGGTGGATTGGGTGGCCGTCGCCACCGAGTACAACTCCACCCCGACGGGCACCTCGAGCGCACTGAAGTAGGGTGCCAGCTCCTCCACCTCCGCCCGGCAATGGTCACACCAATGTGCCAGGAAGACAATGACCTTGGCGGTGCCGTCATGGCTGATCGTCACCGGTTTTCCTGTAAAACCGGGACCGGTCACCTCGGGGGCGATTGTTCCGACAGCCGGATCAGGCCCGGACTTCAATTCGGGCAGGCCCGCCCCGCTGATCTCCACCGAGTCTGCAACCTCTATCAGGGTGGTGGTCGGCAAGCCGTCGCTCACGGACCCATCGCCGCCACAGGCGGCAAGGCCCAGCGTCAGCAATACACCTGCAATCACAATCCTCATGAGTCCTCCCGGGCAGTGACAAGGGCGACGATTATCAGTACGAACCCGCTGAGAGCCATGTAGGGAATCGACAAGAATCCGTATCGCCAAACATAGGGGACCAAACAGGGCACGGAGAACGAACAGGTCCCGGCCTCCAAACTGGGAAAGTGGTGGAGCAGATAGTGGTATCCGGCGACCAGCCCACCAGCGGCGGCCAACGGAAGGCCGTATCTACGGGCACCGGCCAGGTCGCCCCTGAACGCGGCAACACCCAGTATCAGCACCAGCGGGTACATGGCGATTCGCTGATACCAGCACAGGTCACACGGCTGAAGGTCGAACCCCAGGGAGTAGATGAGGCTTCCCACCGTGGCGACGCCGGCAACACCGGCTGCCCCCCACATCGCCGGCGATGGAGCGACCCGGGACCGGCGCCAGCTCACCACCAGGGCAAGGGTCGCCACGTTGGCGGTGAGCGCCAGGATCGCGGTGAAGTGCGTATAGGTTTGGTAACTCACCAGACCAAGTATCGGAGCCGGGACTGCCCGACCCTTAGGGGCGAAGTCCCTTAAAGGCCGAGACGATCGGCCAGAACCTCACGGTGGGCTGCCGGAGTGCCAAAGAGCAGCTCGGTCGATTTAGCCCGTTTGAAATACAGGTGGGCGTCGTGTTCCCACGTGAAGCCGATCCCGCCGTGGATCTGAATGTTGTTGGACGCGGCGCGGAAGAACGCTTCCGAGCAGTAGGCCTTCGCCAGCGGAGCCGCCTGGGCAACATCATTCGGAGAGTTGGCGACCGTCCAGGCCGCATAGGAGGCCGCCGACCGGGCAGCCTCCAATTCCATCAGCATGTCGGCGCACATGTGCTTGATCGCCTGAAACGAGCCGATGGCCCTGCCGAACTGCATGCGATCCTTGGCGTAGGCGACTGCCATTTCCAGCACTCGCTCAGCTCCTCCGACCTGCTCGGCGGCCAGAGCCACCCGCGCCAGGTCATACACATGCTCGACAGTGTCCCAGCCACCCTCACCGAGGCGCTGGGCCGGGACCGAGCTCAACTCGATGATGGCTTGCGGTCGGGTGCTATCGAGCGTTACCAGTTTCTCGGCCTGGACATCTGCTCCCCGGACGAGAAAGAAGCCAACCCCGTCGCCGTTGCCGGCAGCCACCAGCACCATATCCGCCGTGTGGCCGGCGGTGACGTAGGACTTGGTCCCGTCAAGTGTGAATCCCGATCCGCCTGGAGAAGCGACCGACTTGATCGATGGCTGGTCCCAACCCCCACCCGGCTCGGCGATTGCCACCGTGGCGACGATCTCTCCCGCGGCGATGGCGCCGAGCCACTCCTTCTTCTGCTCGTCGCTTCCCCCCGCCACTAGCGCGCCTGCCGCGAGTACGGAGGATGACAGGTACGGGACCGGGGCCAGCACTCTGCCCATTTCGTGCAGCAATATGGCCGTTTCCTGGAAAGTGAAGCCGGCCCCTCCCCACTCCTCGGGAATGTGCATGCCCTGCCAACCCTGAGTAGCCATTGCCTTCCAGAGCTCGCGGTCGTAGCCATCCTCTGATTCGGAGACCTGGCGAACTCGCTCCGGCGGACTGTGCTCTTCGAGGAACCGGCGGGCCCCCTCCCGCAGCATCTGCCTTTCCTCCGAGATTCTGAAGTCCATTGGCCGGAATCCTATCGGGGCCGGGAGTGAAGACCCGACGGATGCGTCCGATAACAAAGAGATGAAGCTCTCTTTCATGGCACTGGCATCTGCCCTCATTGCCTCGGCGTGCACGGCCGGTCCTCGTATCGACGCGGCCGAGTCACCGGAAGTGACGACCACTGTCACCACCTCGACGCCGGTCGAAACAACGCTTCAGCCCACGACCACTACCACCCTCCCCGACGCAGGAGTCGACATCGTGGCCTGGCTCAACAAGTACTCCCCCGGCCAGACCCTGGAACAGACTGTGGCCGGCTGGCCGGGGGTGGAGTCGGCGGTATACGTGGGAAGCCTCGAAGCCCTCGCCGAGCTGGAACGGCTCTATGCCGACCAACCCGAGGTGGTTGCCGAGATCGACGCCGCCGACCTGCCGACATCACTCAGGGTCGAAGTCACTCACCCGAGCTTCGTTGGTGAGGTAGCGGCCCGGCTCCGGGCGCTTTCGGATGTGGCCTCGGTGAACACAGCCGGGTCCGCTTTCTGCGATCGTTTCCCCGGCTTTGCCATCGTCGTGTTCGCCGGCGACGACCTGGCTCTCACCCGGCTGCGCAATCAGATGCTGGCGACAACCGGCGTCGATGACTTAGAGATCGTCGGGAGAGACACCGCCTACGCGGAATTCACAGATGAATTCGCCGACTTCCCCGATGTGCTGGAGGGAATCACCGTCGCCGACATGCGGGTCTCGCTGCGAGCGATCGCCTCCGACGTGAGCGGAATCCCCGGTCTCGAGGCGGAATTGCTGGCCGACGACGCCGTGGCCGGCGTCTACGTTGCCGGCGCGGATGCCCCTCCTTGTTAACCAAAAAAATTCCCTGGTGGCTACGGGGGACCAAACCTATGCTTCCCGCATGGAACCCATCCTCGAAGTGGCGGGACTGCACGTCTCGGTTGAAGAAACGACGATCTTGCGAGGCATAGACCTCTCCGTCGATCGCGGCAAGATCCACGCCGTGATGGGACCCAATGGTTCCGGCAAATCCACCCTGGCCAACGTGCTGATGGGCCATCCCGGTTATCAGGTCACCAGCGGCAGCATCCGGTTCAAGGGCCAGGAGCTGGTGGCAGGCCCGAATTGGACCGACGAGCAGATCGCGGCGGTTGCACCCAATGAGAGGGCCAAAGCCGGCATGTTCCTCGCCTTTCAGTATCCGGAAGAAATCCCCGGAGTAACGATCGTCAACTTCTTGCGCAACGCCCTGTCGAATAGAAGCGGGGTGGATTACACGGTGCTGGAGCTCCGCCTATTAGTGACCGACGCGATGCGCGAGTTGGGGATGGACCCGAGCTTCGCCGACCGCTATCTCAACGAGGGTTTCTCTGGAGGAGAGCGCAAACGTAATGAGATTCTGCAGATGGCGGTGCTGCAGCCGGAACTCGCCGTGATGGATGAAACCGACTCAGGCCTCGACATCGATGCGTTGCGAGAGGTGGCAGAGGGCGTTAACCGGCTGCAGTCGCCCGACCGGGCCTTCCTGATAATTACCCACTACCAACGGCTACTCGAGTACATCACCCCCGATGTTGTCCACATTCTGATCGACGGGCAAATCGTCGAAACCGGAGGTGCCGACCTGGCGGCCAAGATCGAACAATCCGGTTACGACGGATACCGGGCCCCCGCGCCGGCATGATCGACCTGGCCCATCTGCGAGCCGATTTCCCCATTCTCGAGCGGGAGATGAATGGCAAACCGCTGATTTATCTCGATTCGGCCGCCACCTCGCAGAAACCCA
>JAUXLW010000177.1 GCA_030623545.1 Acidimicrobiia bacterium
GCTGGCCGCCGAAGATCTCCCGAAGGAAGTGGCCGCCGTTATTGAAGAGATGCTGGCAGAGGCCGGGCCTTGAGCACTAAGACCGTCCCGCCTGCCGAGCCCACCAGCCGGGGCAACAACCGGTGGTGGTGGTTAGCCGGTGCCCTCCTGGCTCTTGGCCTGACCACGGCCGTAGTGCTCGCTTCCCGTTTCGGAAACGACCCGGCCTTCGTCGACTCACCCTTGATCGGCCAGCCGGTGCCAGACCTGACCCTCGAGAGAATCGACGGTGGCCAGCCCATTAGCCTTCGCGACCTGTCAGGCAACATATCGGTAATCAATTTCTGGGCGTCATATTGTTTCCCGTGCCGCGAAGAGCATGGCTTGCTCACCGAAGCTGCCGTCCAATTTGGAGACGTCAACTTTCTCGGTGTGGTGTGGAACGACACACCCGACCGGGCCAATGAGTTTCTGGATGAGTACGGCCGCACCTACCCGCAGGTGCTCGACCCCGACCTGAGAGGAGCGATCAGCTTCGGGGTGTTCGGTCCTCCTGAGACCTATTTCATCGACGCGTCGGGAACGATCGTTGCCAAGATCACCGGGCCGCTCCGGGCCGGAGTGTTGGAAGACACACTGAATCGGATCATCCTGGGAGAGCGGCCGGGGAGTCGCACTCTGGGCACCGTCTACGGACAGCAGGACACCTAGCCAGGTCGAGTCCCGGCACAATTGGAACAGCGCCCCTGGATGGCGAAATGCAGCCAGGTCTCAGAGAAGCCCGCCATGCCCGCAGCCTCATCCAGCATCGGCGCTACGACTTCTGACGCGATCTCTTCTGTCCTCCCGCAGTCGACACATACCAGATGTTGATGGTTGGCCTGGGAGGACACGTGATAGACCCCGGCCCCATGCCCTAAGTGCACATGGTGCAGATAACCAAGCTCCTCCAGTTTCTCGAGGGTCCGGTAGACACTCGACTGGTCGATCCGCGGGGCGTGAGCCCGGGCCCGTTCCAATACGTCGGCGGCACGCAGATGGCTATCTCCCTCACTGAGGACGGCACACACCGCCCGCCGACCCGCAGTGATTCGGAACCCGGCCCGGCGCAGGCCCTCGACCAGATCCTCGGTGGCCATCAGGCGCCGGCAGCCAACTCTTGGCACATCGCCAGCGAACGCTCAAGAGTCGCTGCCGCCGCTCCTGAATCGACGGCCTGGGCCGCCAGTGCCATGGCCCCGGTGAATCCATCGGCCAACCCGGCCGCCACTATCGCCGGGGCGGCGTTGACGAGGGCCACATCCCGCTTCGGGCCGCGAGCGCCCTCGAGGATATTTCTGGTGATAGCGACGTTCTCCTCCACGTCGCCCCCCAGCAGATCCTCCGTCCGTGCCCTGGCGACACCAAAGTCCTCAGGGGTGAACTCGGCATGGGTGATCTCACCATCCCGCAGCCGGTAGATGTATGAAGGGGCGGTGGTGGTGAGCTCATCGAGGCCATCCTCGCCGAAATAGACGAAAGCTGTGGTGGCTCCCCGGTTCTTGAGAACCTCGATCATGAGTGCCGCCATATTCGGGTCCGATGTGCCCACCGACATGCGATCTGCTCGCGCCGGGTTGCACAAAGGCCCCAGAAAATTGAAGACAGTGCGGACTCCCAGATCCTTTCGAACCGGAGCCACGAACCGCATCGCCGGGTGATAGCGAGGCGCAAACAGGAACCCGAAACCCGTCTCCCGGATCATTTGCCTGGTTGACTCCGGCGCCAGCTCGAGATCGAACCCGAGGCCCGCCAGCAGGTCGGCTGAGCCCGTCGTTGATGAGGCGGCCCGGTTGCCGTGCTTCGCCACCTTGGCTCCGGCCCCGGCGGCGATCAACGCGGCCGTTGTTGAAATGTTGAAGGTGCCGGCGCCGTCGCCACCGGTACCAACGACGTCGACGACCGGCTCGCCCACATCGATCGTCACCGCGGCAGCGAACATGGCGTCGACCAATCCGGTCATTTCCTCAGCCGTCTCGCCTTTGGCGCGCAGTGAAACGATGAATGCCGCCATCTGTGCCTCAGACGCCCGGCCCTCCATGATCTCCCCCATGGCGGCCCCGGCATCCTCACGCGAAAGGCTCTCGCCGTTCATGAGCCGCCCGATGACCTTTGGCCAGGAAAAATCGGCCATGACCTAGTGCCCCGACCAGAAACAGAGCACTAGGTGAAGGCGTTCTCGCCGGTTATGGCCTGGCCGAGAATCAAAGTGTGAATTTCGTTGGTGCCCTCGTAGGTGAATACCGACTCCAGGTTGTTCATATGCCGCATCACCGGGTACTCCAACGTGATGCCATTGGCACCCAGGACGCTGCGGGCCGACCTTGCTACATCGAGAGCCACCCTGACATTGTCGAGCTTGCCGAAGCTGATGTGGGTCGGATCGAGAGTCCCGGCGTCTTTCATGCGACCAATGTGAAGCGCCAGCAGCATCCCCCGATTGACTGCCACCAGCATGTCGACGAGCTTGCGTTGCGTGAGCTGGAAGCCGGCGATCGGCTTTCCGAACTGGATGCGCTCCTTGGAGTAATCGAGCGCGGCCTCGTAGCAAGCCCGGGCCGAGCCCATCGCCCCGACGAGAATCCCGAACCGGGCCTCGTTGAGACAGGAGAGAGGCCCCCGCATACCTGTCACTTCCGGCAGCACGGCCGAACCCGGCAGCCTGACGTCGTCCAGCACCAGCTCCGAGGTGATAGAGGCCCGGAGCGACAGCTTGCGGTGAATGTTGCTGGTGCTGAAACCGGCGCTATCAGTGGGGACGATGAAGCCGCGGATACCGTCGTCGCTTTGGGCCCACACGACAGCCACATCGGCGATGCCGCCGTTGGTGATCCACATCTTGGTGCCGTTGAGCACCCAATCGTCACCGTCCCGGCGGGCGTTGGTGCGCATGCTCGAGGGATCGCTCCCCGAGTCGGGCTCGGTGAGCCCGAAACAACCGATCTTCTCCCCCGCCGCCATTTGCGGAAGCCATTCCTGTTTCTGCTCTTCGTCACCAAACGCCCAAATGGGAAACATCGACAAAGAGCCCTGGACCGAAGCGAAGCTGCGGGCTCCGGCATCGCCGGCTTCGAGCTCAGTACAGGCCAGGCCGTATTGAACAGCCGATGTGCCGGCGCAGCCATAACCCTCGAGGTGCATGCCGAGGAGGCCCAGCGCCCCCATTTCCTTCGCCAACTCCTTGGGGAGCGTCCCGGCTTCGAACCAATCGGCAACGTCCGGAAGGATCCGGTCTGCCACAAATTGTCGAACGGTGTCCCGTAAGAGCTTTTCCTCGTCGTTGAGGAGAGCGTCGAGGTGGAGGAAGTCTCGGGGATCGACTGCGGGGGGCTTCATGACACCATTCTGGCAGTCAAATTTCGGAGCGTTATGGTTTCCGGCGGTGCGGCAAGACGTTAAGCCGAGCGACGGACCATCCTGCGGCGTTGTCGCTCAGTAGTCCCGCCCCAGATTCCGAAACGCTCACGGGCTTCGATTGCGTATCCGAGGCATTCCTGACGCACCGGACACCGGGCGCAAATGCTCAATGCCGCCGACGTGTCATCGTCGGGGCCGGGGAAGAACAACGCCGGGTCTTCTCCGCGGCATTCAGCACGGGCTGCCCAGGGGCGCTCGTCTTCTTCTTCTGTGGGCGAGATGAACTGCTCTTCCATGTCTATAAGACGTATCGGCCGTGCCGGTAGTTCCCTGAAGAGGGAGGGTTGAGCTCGCCTGTAAGCCGGATTCTGTCCGGGCAAGCCCGGGACGATCATCTATCTAGGGCCGTCGTTACCGGCGGCCTCATGCGGTCTACCTGGAGCCTGCGGGCGGGACGCCCAACTCCTGCTTGACCTTGCTCCAAGTGGGGTTTGCCTAGCCCCGGGAGTCTCCTCCCGGGCTGGTGGTCTCTTACACCACCGTTTCACCCTTGCCGGCCGTCCGACGAGCGGACAACTTTGGCGGTCTGTTCTCTGTGGCACTATCCGTCGGGTCGCCCCGCCTGGGTGTTACCCAGCACTTTTTCCCTGTGGAGTCCGGACTTTCCTCGGCAAGCCTCACGGCGTGTCGCGACCGTCCGGCGAACTCA
>JAUXLW010000195.1 GCA_030623545.1 Acidimicrobiia bacterium
GAAATGGGAGGCGGTGAAGAGATCGCCGATCAGCGAACCGGGCTGAGTTGCCACCCCGGAGAGAATGTCGAATGCTCCGTCCCCGTATGCGGCGTAGCGGCCGGCGTAGAGGACATTCCCGGTGGGGGACAGGCTGGGTAAGAGGACCAGGAAATTGAGGGCGAGCGCCGCCACCCCGATCAGCGTGATCGCTATTCCTGCGGCGCGGGGCCGAAATCGCCATGCCAGCCACACGCCGAGGGGCACGATCACCAACCCGACATCTTCCTTGGCAGTGAGGGCCAGGGCGGCGGCGGCCACTCCCCAACCCGGCCGTTCCTTCACGATCAGGAGAACCGCCGCCAGGATCAGCGGCAGGGTGAGCAGCTCGGGATGGAAGTTGTCCCACGTCGCCCAGGTGGTGGCCGGGTGGGCCAGTAAACCCAGTGCGAGAACTGTCGACATTCCCGGATTCACCCCGATGCCCCGGGCTATCGAGTAGAGCAAGGGCGCGCTGAGGGCGAGCGCTACGACGGTCAGCACCAGCAACAGCCGGGGGTCGGCCCAGATCCAATACAGCGGTGTGAGGAAGACCATGATGTAGGACGAGTGGTCGACGAATAGGTTCAAACCTCGCAGGGTCACGAACGGCTCCCGGAAGCGGCTCAGGAGCCAAAGGCCCTGGTCGAATATTCCGAAGTCGAAGGTAAAGGTCAGGAAACGGTCGAAGCGCGAGACGCTGAGAGCACTGAAGAGGGCCGCAAAAGCCGCCGTCCCCGACCAGACCACAAGTCGTCCCAACCGGTCGGGACCGACGGCTGAGAAACGACCCTGCAAGTCTGCGAACCGGGCCTTCACGTCCGTTCCGCTGCTGCCGGACGACAACCTGCCTCCTTTGATCAGGCGCGGCAGTCTATGGGCAATCTGGGTTCATGCTCAGGGCAGTGGGCATAGACGAGAGCAACGGGGCCCGGATGCCTCAAAACGCCACCGAGCCCACTCTGCAGCCGTTTACCGCCACTACGGGCACCTGGGCTGTGTTTGCCTCGATTTCCTCGACGAGAAGGCCTACATCGCCGCCGACGTTATCGAGGTCGGTTAACCGGCCAGATCGCCAAGAAAGTCGATGAGCAGTTCGTTAACCCGCTCGGGCTGTTCCTGCTGGACCCAATGTCCGCAGTCGGCGACCATCTCGGTCTGCAGGTTGGGCACCCAGCGATCCATGCCGTCTGCGAGCGATGCCGGCAGGACAGGATCAGAGTCGGGGGTGATCATCAAAGTCGGTACTTCAATGATCGAGTTTGCCAAATGGGCCGTAGCCGCGTGGTTGGCGTCGATGTTCCGGTAATAGTTGACGGGCCCACTGATCCCGCCGGCGATGAAGGCGTCGCGGAATACGGCGAATTCCTCGTCTGACAGGAAGTCAGGATTGGCGGTTACGGCCTGATAGAAGCCGGCCAGTATTCCACCAGGATCTGAGGCGAACCACTGCTCGGTCTTGCCCGGCTCCTGAAACCTCAACACATAGCCAAAGCGATCGCTCAGCTTCTCCCGCAAGTAGTCGGTGGGCGGAAAGGCCGCACACCAGCCCCGATAGGGAACCGCGAGGCTGACGAGCCGGGCCACCCTTTCGGGATGGAGCACGGCTGTAGTCCAGGTGATGATTGCCCCCCAATCGTGGCCAACGAGTGCGGCCTGCTCGACGTCGAGCCCATCGAGCAGGCCCACCAGGTCGGCTACCAGGGTGAGCAGGCCGTATGCCTCGAGCTCGTCGGGCTTGTCGGAATCCCCGTAGCCACGCAGGTCGGGAGCAATCGGCCGCAGTCCGGCACCGGCCAACGCCGGAACCTGATGACGCCACGAGTAACCAAGCTCGGGAAATCCGTGGCACAAGACGACAGGAAATCCACTGCCTTCGTCGATGACTGCCAGGCGAATACCATTGGTCGCCACCATCCGCTTCATTCCTTTGCCTCCAGCCCGAGGGCCGCCTCGGCGCTTTCGATTCTCTGGCCTCCTGCAAGCACCGGAGCGAACAAGTCACCGACGTCATCCAGCCGACTCCAGATGTTCGAAATGTTGAAGCGGTCGGGCGTGATCTCGTCCAGTTCATCCCAATGGAACGGGGTGGAAACCTGCGCACCCGGCACCGGGCGTACCGAGTAGACCGAAGCGATGGTCTTGCCGGCTACGTTCTGGTTGTGGTCGATGAAGACTTTGCCGGCCCGTTTGGGGATGTCCCATACCATTGTCACATTGTCGGGGTCGGCGGCGGTCAGCACCCGGCCAACGGCTTCGACGAAGCGGCGGACCCGGCCATAGCTGTAACCGGGGTCGACCGGAACGTAGATGTGCAGGCCGGTGGCTCCCGACGTCTTGGGGTATCCGCGCAGGCTCAGACTGTCAAGGGCCACTTTGAGGTGGCCGGCCAGATCGACGACCTGCTGCCAGGTGGCGCCCTCAGCAGGGTCGAGATCGAAGATGGCGAAGTCCGGGTGATCGACGGTTGCCACTTTCGAAAGCCACGGATGGATTTCGATGCAGCCCATGTTGGCGAGCCACATCAAAGATGGCCGGTCGGGCGCGGTGCAGAACTCGATTGGAGCCCCTCGCACCTCTGAATAGATGGGGGCAACCGGCAACCACCCGGGCTTGTGGGATGGAGCTTGTTTTTCATAGAAGAAATCCCCGGTGGTCCCGTCCGGGAACCGGGCCATCACGATGGCTCGATCCTCCAGATGGGGGAGCAGCACCGGGGCAATTGAGGCGTAGTACTGAATGAGATCCCCTTTGGTGTATCCATCAGGGAAGAACGGCTTATCGGGGTTTGACATCCGTAAAGGCCGGCGCAGGCGGGTGGCCCGGAAGCCTCCGGCGTCGGTAACAATCTCGAGGGGGTGGGGAAAGCCGACTTTCCCTGATGCGAGAGGGCGGGCGCCGGGCGTCGGCTCCTCGGACGAGGCCAGGGCGGAGCCGATGTCGGCCCACACGGCGCGGTGGCTGGTGTCGTCGCGAGACTCGGAAACGATTGTGAGGTCGACATCGAACTCGGCGGCGGCTTCAATCACCGGCTCGACGGGATTGGATCCTTCGCCGTAGCGGATATGGCGAATCTCACCGCCCGCTCCGAAGAGGTTATGGCTGTAGTGGCTGTGAAGGGGTTGCAGCTTCCAGGCGGGAAACTGGTCGAAGAGGAAGGTGTAAACCGAACGTACTGCTTCCAGGTCAATCAGCCGGCCGTCGGTGGTGGCATGAATGTGGGCCCAATCCACCACCGGCCGCACCCAGGAGAACTCCGAGGCCATCAGCGCGATGTCTCCCAGGTTGCCGAAAGCGTTGGTGTTTCCTGTTGTCTCTAATCCGAGTGAGACTCCCAGGTCGCGGATCTTCGGCTCGATTGACCGCATCGCTTCGAGAGCGGTTGTTAGCAGCTGTTCCGACGTGCGCTCGCGATTGTGCCCGGGATGGACCACCACGACTGTTGCTCCCATTTGTCGCCCGAGTTTCATGGTGTGCTCGACGGCTGCCCGGGTTTTCCGATAACGATCCGGATCGTCGATGGTGAGCATGGCGAAATAGGGGGCGTGCACCGAGAGGCTGATCCCCCGTGCGGCCGCCAGGTGCCCAAACGAGGCGCAGCGATCCTCTTTCCACGAGAAGCCCTTCGTGAACGCCAGCTCGAACGCCCGGTGGCCCTGGGCGGCGAGTGCGTCGAGGAAAGCCGGGTCGTC
>JAUXLW010000214.1 GCA_030623545.1 Acidimicrobiia bacterium
CGTCCGGCAAAGGAAACCGCCGGAATCAGACCTGGGCCTGGGCCGACATAAGCCTCACGGTCGATTGCAGCAAGGGCCCAGGTGAGGCGGGCTTCATCACCGAGAACTCCAGATTCACCTGGTGCTTTGAGGATGAGTGGACCCACGAGCAGGGGTTCCCAGGTCTGGTTACCTGGGAAGAGGGCACTGACACGCCCGGCCCGTGCCCCTGGTAAAGACGCTGAACCCTGGCCGACGGATTCAGAGGTTGCTGGCGGAGGGCGAGATCAAGCGATCCGTCCTCCGCCCGCGCCCAAACTGAGTTGCCCTACTAGACCAGCGTTCCGCCGGCGGCTTCGACTTCTTCGAGAGCGGCGGCGCCATCGCCCTCTACCAGGTCGACGGAGCGGACGGCATCCGTTATCAGCTCCACTGTGAAGCCTTCAGTGATTCCGTCGAGAGCGGTGGCTTTCACGCAGTAATCGGTGGCCAGACCGGTCACCACCACCCGGGTGACTTCCCAGTCACGAAGCAGCTGTGCCAGCTCGGTGGGCATGGTCTCGTCGCTCTCAGGGTCTTTCATCGTGAACCCCGAGTAACCGTCCTCGCCGTTGGTGCCCTTTCGCACCACGGGGCCGTCCACTACGAGGTCGGGGTGGAACTCGGCTCCCCAGGTTCCGGCGACACAATGGACGGGCCAGATACCCCCATCCTTAGCGAAATGTGGCGTCGACTCCGGGTGCCAATCGGCGGTGTACACCACCCGGGCACCAGCATCCTGCGCCCGGGCGATTTCTTTGTTTATCACCGGGACAACCGCATCTCCGTCTGCCACAGACAGGCCTCCGGCAGGATCGGCGAAGTCGTTCTGCACATCCACGACCACCAGTGCCGTCTCGCTGTCGTAAGTAATCATGCCCTGATTTTATTCGACGACAGAGGGGGAATGCGACCGATTAGCTACGGGCTGCCGTGATCTCGTCGGCGCTCAGGCGGCGGAACATGCGTCGCCCATTGGTTCGGTCGAGGACCGCAGCTTCCCAATCTTCAGGTCCAATAGATTTGTCCTCAACCGCCTCGAACGTCTCTGCCGTGAACTTGATGGCATCGTTGAGGCTGCTCCCTGCCTGGTATCGATTCTCCAGCTGGGCTGAGAGCTCATCTTCCTGGCCGCCGATGGCGCAGAATCGGGCCTCGTCCACAAGGGTGCCGTCGTAGCGGACCCGAAACAGCCTGGTGTCGTCCGGGCTCGGCCCGATTTCAACGATGAGGATCTCGATCTCGTATGGCTTCACGCTCTCCGTAAATATCGCTCCCAGCGTCTGTGAATAGGCATTAGCGAGACTCTTGGCCGCGACGTCGGCTCGACCGTACGAGTAGCCCTTGAGATCGGCGTGGCGAATCCCCGCCACTCGCAAAGCTTCGAACTCGTTGTATTTGCCAACCCCGGCAAAGGCCATCTGGTCGTAAAGCTCCCCGATCTTGTTCAGAGCCCTGCTCGAGTTCTCGGCCAGCATGACCACACCATCTGCGTATTCGGCAGCCACTATCGAGCGACCCTTGGCGATTCCCTTTTGAGCAAACTCGGCCCGATCCTTCATCAGCTGTTCTGGCGGGACGTAGAAGGGCATCGTCACGACTGCTCCTCCAGGACACTCTGCGAAATCTCGGCCACGTGGGCATCATCAACCGCGTTGTAACCGGAGTCATTTACCACCACCGCCGTCGGGTAGATCTCCCGGCGCAAATCGGGCCCTCCCGTCGCGGTATCTTGCTCGGCAGCGGCGGTGATAGCCGCGATAGCGTTCCGCAGCGCATCGTCCGCCGAGGCGCCTTCGCTATAGACAGACCTCAGGAAAGCCTTCGCTTCCCGACCACCAGACCCTGACGCTGCGAAGTCCTCCTCCTCGTAACGGCCGCCGACCACGTCGTAGGTGTAGAGACGGCCTTCGTTGGCGATCTCGTCGAATCCGCAAAATATCGGCACGACCACAAGGCCCTGAAAGGCCATGGGCAACTGCTGTCGCACCATGCGAGCAAGATGATTGGCTTTGCCTTCGAGGCTGAGGCGAGCCCCTTCGAGCTTCTCGTAGTGTTCGAGCTCGGTTTGGAAGAGCTTCACCATCTCCATGGCCAGGCCTGCGGTCCCGGCAATGGCGACCGCCGAGTAGTCGTCGGCCGGATACACCTTCTGGATACGCCGATGAGCTATCGAGTGGCCTTCAGTTGCCCTCCTGTCGCCCACCATGACCACACCGTCGCCATAGCGCAATGCAAGGACCGTGGTGGCCTCAGGGGTTGCCAGCGATTGGGCAGACCCCTCGCTCAGCTCCCACCGGGGCTGCAAGCTGTGGCTGCGGAGCAGCTCATAGAAGCTGTCCGCAGGGACGTGAGCGTTGAGGGGGAGCCCGGAAGGTACTTCTAGGCTCACTCCCCTCCCTTCTGCACGTAGTTCTTGACGAATTCCTCGGCGTTTTCTTCCAGCACCGAATCAATCTCATCGAGCAAGTCGTCGATTCGCTCTGTCACTTCTTGACCGGCCTCAGGGTCGGCTACTTCGTCGACAACCTCTTCGGCCTCAGTTGAACGCTTCCGTTCACGCTTCTGCTCTCGATCACTCATTATTCATCTCCTAGTGCCTCCAACAAGCTTGCCGCGTCATCCGACGAGTCCAGCAAGCCCGACACAAGCTCCTTAGTGCCTCGGAGTGGCTCCATCATAGGCACCCGTTTGAGCGTCTCTTCGCCGGTATCGAACACCAGGGAATCCCAGTTGGCGGCAACCAGCGACGGACCGTATTTGCGAACGGCGTTACCGCGAAAGTAGGCCCGGGTGCGCTCCGGCGGGTTAACTACTGCCGCTTCTACTTGCTCGGGCGTAAACAAATGGCGTACCCTCCCGGCGGCCGCCAGACGGTAATAGAGGCCCTTTTCCGGGTTGACGTCATGAAATTGCAGGGCGAGCAGCTTGAGCTTGGGGGCGTCCCAGGCCAGTCCATCGCGCTCCTGATACTCGAGGAGCAAGCGGCGTTTGGCCGTCCAGTCCAGCCGATCGGCCGTTGAGAGTGGATCGAGCTCCAGGTCGACCAGCACCTGCTCCCACTCGTCGAGGACCTGGCTGTAGGCAACGGGAAGGTCGGTGCTTTCGGCATATTTCTGGGCCCACTCCAGATAGCGAAACTGAAGTTCAAGCGCTGTAGCCGAGCCGCCTTCCGCGAGCTCGAGCGGCTTCTTCAGATCGACATCGTGACTCACTTGCCAGGTGGACTCGACAGGCCGGGCCAGGCGGAGGTCGTCGGGGAGAGCCGCTTCTTCGATGGCCATCAGAATGAGGCCGGCCGAGCCGAGCTTGACGAGATTCTGTACTTCGTTGAGGTTGGCGTCGCCGATGATCACGTGGAGCCGTCGGTATTTGGCGGGGTCACCGTGCGGCTCATCACGGGTGTTGATGATGGGC
>JAUXLW010000096.1 GCA_030623545.1 Acidimicrobiia bacterium
CCGGAGTCGCCGCCGCAGATACCTCAGGCTTGCGGATCCGGTTGGCGATGAAGAACTCGCCGCCAACGGCGAAAATCAAGATGGCCCCCTGGAGCATCGTCACGATCTCGGGCGGAACTCCGATCGATTGCAGTGAGGGTCCGGCGTTGTTTAGGGCCCCCATGAGGACCGCCACCGGGATCACAGCCACCGGATTTAGCCGGGCCAAAGCGGCCACAATGATTCCCGCAAAGCCGAACCCCAGATCGAGAGATCGAGGATCGAGCGTTCCCACCGGGCCGGCTACCCAGAGCCCACCGGCCAATCCGGCAAATGCTCCAGACATGAGAAAGACCCCGAGAATCTTGCGGGGAACACTGATCCCGGCGTAACGGGCAGTCTCCGCCGAGTCTCCCACCACCCGTACTTCGAAACCCCAGCGGGTGCGACCAATCAGAAACCAGGCCACCAGCGCCACCGCCACCGCAATGAAGATGCCAACGTCGAGGCGCTTGAAAAACTCTGTCAGCCGGAAACTCTCGGGAATCGGCCGTCCTGAAGGAAACGTGCTGACTGCCGGGTCCCGCCAGGGGCTGCTGCTCCCGAAGATGAGGTAATTCATGAGGTTGAGGGCAATGAAGTTGAGCATGAGTGTGGTGATGATCTCGTTGGTTCCCAGATACACGCGGGGAATTGCGGCGATAGAAGCCCACAGCGCGCCGCCGAGGGCGCCGGCCAAGATCACCGCCGGAATGGCGATGACCGCCGGAGTTCCGCTGCCCATGGCGATGGCGATCCCCGAGGAGAAAATGGCCCCGAGCAAGAACTGTCCCTCAGCTCCGATGTTCCACACCAGCATCTTGAAAGCGACCGCCGCCGCCAGGCCGGTGAGAATCAACGGCGTGGCGGAAACCAGAGTCTCACTGAGCCCCCGGGAATTCCCGAAGGCGGTGTCCACCATGTGCTTGTAGACCGTGTAAGGGTTGTCTCCGGTGAGCGCCAGAAATATTGCGCCTACCACCAGGGCCGCCGCCACCGATGCCAATGGGATCAGAAGCGTGAGCCGCAGCGAGGCCAGACCACGGGGCTCAACTATGAATCGACGAGTGGTCATGCCGGCTCCACTTCCCGCTGCCCTGCCATGAGCAGGCCGAGTCTCTCGGAAGTGGCGTCCTCTGCAGCCAACTCGCCGACAATCTCGCCCTCGTAGAGAACAATCAGACGATCGGAAAGCGCCAGGAGCTCGTCGAGATCCTCCGAAATCAACAAAACCCCGGTTCCCCGTTCCCGTTCTGCCAGAACGAGGTTTCGTACTGCCTCGGTAGCACCCACATCCAGGCCCCGGGTGGGCGAGCGGGCGATCAGCACCTTGGGTTTCGATTCCACCTCCCGGGCAATGAGAGCCTTCTGCAGGTTGCCACCCGACAGCAGGCGGATGGGAAGGCCGGGCTGAACGCCGCGGATGTCGTATTTCTCGATCAACTCCGCCCCGCGATCCTTGAAGACGGACGGAACCAGCCGGAGCCCTTGAGAATAAGGCGGCTTGCGGAAGGCCTTGAGCCCGAGATTGTCTTCCGTCGTAAGCCCCGGCGCCAGGCCCATGCCCAGCCGGCTCTGCGGGACATATGCCAGGCCCTTGCGAATGTGAGACACGACAGTGGCCTGGGAGACGTCGTCGCCGTCAAGGATCACAGTGCCAGAGCTTGGACGACGAAGCCCCGCCAGGCCGTAGGCCAACTCGCGTTGCCCATTCCCCGACACCCCGGCCACACCCAACACCTCACCGGCACGAATGTCGAATGAGACTCCCTTAACAGCCTTCAGCCCCCGATCGCTCTCAACTACGAGGTCGCGAACTGAAAGCACCGTTTCTCCCTCGGCGGCCCCCTGGTCCCGGGTGGGCAGTTCGAGGTCTCGTCCCACCATCATCCGCGCCAGATCCCTGGGCTCGGCGTCGGCGGTGTCGACGCCTCCAACCATGCGGCCTTGCCGCATGACCGACACCCGGTCGGACACTTCTTTGACCTCGTGCAGTTTGTGAGACACGAAAATCACCGACCGGCCTTCTGCGGCCATCTGGCGCATGGTTCGGAACAAAACTGCCGCCTCTTGCGGGGTGAGGACTGCAGTGGGCTCGTCGAGGATCAGAACCTTCACGTCCCGGTATAACAGCTTCAGTATCTCCACCCGTTGCTGCTCGCCCACAGACAGCTGCCAAACCCTGGCAGCCGGATCCACCGGCAACCCGTATTCCTCACCCAACCGGGTCGCGGCACTGTGTAATTCCTTCTGATCGATTCGAAGGCCGAGGTCGGGGTGCCCGACGACCAGGTTTTCGGCCACGGTGAGGTTGGGAATGAGGCGGAAGTGCTGGTAAACCATTCCGATCCTCGCCGCTAAGGCGTCCTTCGGCGACTTGAAAACTGCCGGCTCGCCTTCGAGCAACATCTCGCCCGAGTCCGGACGATAGAGACCGGCCAGAATCGAACACAGAGTCGATTTACCCGCCCCGTTTTCGCCGAGAAGGGCATGCACCTCGCCCCGGCGAAGTTGGAAATCGACTCCCTCATTGGCCTTGACGCCGTAGAACTCCTTGTGAATATCCCGTAGCTCTACAGCGAGAGTTTCGTTGGCCGAATCCGACATGGGACCACCCTAGACAAAGGGGCCCCGCCGTGGCGGGGCCCCTTTGAGTTCTTCCTGTTTTTCTAGAACTAGCCGCTATCGCTGCCGATGACTCCCTCGACGAAGTAATTGAACCCGAAGATGTCACCGAGTTCACGAGAGTTGCCACCCTGATCTACGATCGGATCGGGGAACACCGCGAAGGTACCGGCGACGATCTCCGCCCGGCGTGCAGCAATCAGGTCCTGCGTGGCCTGGTCGACCGAGCTGCCGAACGCTGCCATGTCGACGGTGCCGTCCGCCAGATTGCCGTAGTAGACGGGCGGCTGCCATGTCCCGGCAGCCACGTCCTGGGCCACACTCAGGTAATACGCCCCCCAGTCCCAGATTGGTGCGGTGAGCCACGCATTCGGAAAGACGTCGCCCGTGTCGGCGTTGTAGCCGACCCACTTGGCTCCCGCATCATCAGCGACCTGGCCAGGAGCGGTCGAGTCCTGGTGCATGGCGATGACGTCCGCCCCGGCGTCGATTAACGACTGGGCAGCCGTGCCCTCCTTGGGAGGATCGAACCAGGTCGACGTCCACACCACCTGCACCTCCGCATCGGGGTTAGTTTCCTGAACCCCGAGCGCGAAGGCGTTGATTCCGCGAATTACCTCGGGAATGGGGAAAGCGGCTACGTAACCGATCAGATTGGTGCTTGTAGCGAAACCGGCGGCCATCCCACTCAGGTAACGGCCTTCCTCGATTGCGGCGAAATAGTTGCCCATATTGGGGCCCGTCTTGAAGCCCGAGGCGTGCATGAATGCGACATCCGGGAAGTTTTCAGCCGCCGCCAGCATGGGATCCATGTAGCCGAACGAGGTCCCGAAGATGAGCTTGTTGCCCTGCGCTGCCAGGTCTTCAAATACTCGTTGGGAATCGGGTCCCTCCGGAATGGACTCGAGCGTTGTGAGTTCGATGTTCATGTTGGCTTCGAGGAATTTCGCACCTTGATCATGGGCCCACGACCAGCCTTTGTCCGATACCGGGCTGACGTGGACGAATGCCACCTTGAGGGCTTCGCCTCCGGCGGTCGTACCAGTGGCGCCGCCACCGGCCGTCGTGGTTGTGTCGTCGCTGGAAGAGCCGCATGCGGCGGCCACCAACGCCAAGGCCAGCATTAGGGCCGCCGTAACCCGCCATTTCTTGAATCTCATATTTGCCTACTCCTAGGTCGAGTCGTCCCCTCATCACTGAAGGGGCTCCAATCTCAGGTCAGACTCTAGATCGCCATGGGATTAGTGCGCCACCAGGCACTCATCCAAATTTCGCGCTCTAGTGGACCGGGAAGTTCTCGGCAGCTACACGTCGAGAACCTGGTGGAGTCGAGGATGCAAGGCCTATTCGAACGGCGGAATCAGCGTAATTCCGCCTATCCGCGGCACCAGCTCGAGCCGGCGGCAAATCAAGCCAACAGCTTCCTCCCGCCCTCCCGGCTTTCCACCGGTGAGCGCAACCACCACCCTGGCCTGGTCGGGCACCCCCTTTAGGCCCCCCTCCGGGTGAGCCAGCAGAGCAGCGACGTGCTCCGGCCCAACCGGGGCGGTGAGGTTCAGGCCACTCAAAGCCGAAACAAGCTCGGGACGATGGGCTGCCTCGGCCAGTGGCAGACCGATAGCGTTGAGGCTCGCAACCACCACGACGAGTGTTGCCGTGGTCGGAATAACGGGCTCGTGAACGTCCGGCGCCTTGATCGATCGTCCCCGGGCACCGTCCGCCTCCACCAGGACGTGATTGGCGGTCGACTCGGCGAACAGATGATCTACGTCCTCTGGAGGAGGGCCGGTGACCTTTCTCCCGTCTTCCGTGCTCACCACGAACACCGGGCCCGGCAGAGCGAAGCACGCCTCGACCTCAACCGGATCCGACGAGCGGCACACGGTGCCGGTGACCTGATCCAGGCCGAGCTTGGTGGTAGTGGTCAGGATCACCCGCCGTCCACCTGCGACCAATTCGGCCCCCAGGCGAAGAAGTAGCGTCGACTTGCCTCCGGCTCCGACGAACGCGACCAGCTCATGGTCGCCGAGGTCGAACCGCTCGGCCAGGCTGACGTTCACGGCTGGCGTCGATTGAGCCAGGTGAGCACTGCTTCCAGTACTCCGCCGCCCACCGCTAGCGCCTTGTCCGAGATCTCGAGAGTGACGGCCGCATCGCCCCGCGGGTCGATGTCCGCAAGTTTCAAGCCTGGTTCGACCGGGTGGCCGTCGGCGATCAGCCCGCGCACAACGCCCCCGATACTCGCCTCGACGGCGGCCTCGCCCACCCGGCCGATGACCTGGCCCGCCACGACCGCATCGCCGATTTCGACCGACCAGCGAGCCGCTCCCGCGACCGGTGCCCGGATCACCCGGTTGCCGGATTGTCCTCCCACTTCGCCGGGGATGCCTGTATCTGGAGCAGCCGCGCCCTCCCAGATAACCCGGCCGAGATGGTGGCCGCGCTTCGTCTCCACCACTGCGTGGCAATCACGGCCGGCGCTGAAGCCGGGACCGAGACCAACCACCAGCGGGGCTAGATCAATGGTCGTACCGACGTTGCGCTTGGCGAGGCGGGCGTCAACCAGCACCGACAGCGGCCTCGGGAACTCCGGGATCCCCTCCTCGACGAGAACGGCCACGGTTCCGCCGGTGGCAGTGTCGGCCGCCTCGGCCTCCGACGCAGCAAGGCGGGCCCGCATGCCCTCCACTGTTATCTCACCTTCGCGCACCGCCGTCGACACTGCAACGGTTCGGCGGATAGTTAGGGGCTGAGCCAACTCGAGGACAACGACCGGGAAGCCGGCCCTGTGCAGCCGGTAGGCGACGCCAGTCCCCAGATCACCGCCGCCACGGAGGACGACGAGGTGGTCGGCGAAGAGCATCAATCCGATCCGTCGTCGGCCCGTGTCACTCCGATCACCTCGGCGAGGATTGACACTGCTATCTCTTCCAGAGTCTCGGCCTGTATCTCGATCCCGATGGGAGCATGGATTCGCTCGAGCTGTTCGGAAGTAACCCCGGCGTCGACTAGCTGTTGGCTTGCCTCTCGCCAGCGCCGTTCA
>JAUXLW010000122.1 GCA_030623545.1 Acidimicrobiia bacterium
CTGGCGTGGAGGCCGACACCACCGGCATCGGGGACTCGCCATGGCGCCCATACAGCGCCATGAGAAGGTCCGATTGTTCCGTTTTGGTGGGAAGTCCCGTGGAGGGGCCACCTCGCTGCACATTGAGGATGACTAGGGGAAGCTCGGTCGCGAGCGCCAGACTGATCGTCTCACTCTTGAGTGCCAAACCAGGCCCGCTGGTCCCGGTAACGCCGAGCTGGCCGGCAAAGGACGCTCCCAACGCCGCTCCGACGGCGGCCATCTCGTCCTCGGCCTGGAAGGTACGCACGCCGAAGCTGCGCCGGCGGGCCAGCTCGTGTAACACATCGCTGGCGGGCGTGATCGGGTATGAGGCATAGAAGAGGGGGAGGTTGGCGGCCCGGGCGCCGGCGATGAGACCCCAGGCGATGGTCTGGTTGCCGATGACGTTGGTGTAGGTCCCGGCCGGGAGGTCTGCCGGGGGAACCTCGTAGGTATGGCCGGCGAAGGCCTCAGTGGTGATTCCAAAGTTGTATCCGGCCTGAAAGGCCATCGAGTTGGCTGCCGCCACCTCCGGCTTGTTGGCAAACTTCTCACTTACCCAGTCCAGAGTCACTTGTACGGGACGGTCGAACATCCACGCCAGGGCTCCCAGCGCAAAGAAATTCTTGGACCGCAGGACCTCGCGGCCCTTCACGCCGCTCTCCTTGACCGCTTCCTTGGTGAGCTCATCCATCGGGGCAGCCAATACTGTGAATCCATCCAGGGTGCCGTCCTCGAGCGGGTTGGTCTGGTAGTCGGCCTTGGCCAGATTCCTCTCCTCGAAGGTGTCTGTGTTCACGAGAATGGTCCCGCCCGGCTTAACGTCGGCGAGATTCTTTTTCAACGCGGCCGGATTCATGGCAACCAGGACATCGGGAGCGTCGCCCGGGGTCAGGATGTCGTGTTCGGCAATGTGGATCTGGAACGCCGAGACTCCAGGAAGGGTGCCGGCCGGGGCTCTGATCTCGGCCGGAAAATTTGGCAGCGTGGCGAGGTCGTTGCCGAATGCCGCGGAGGCGTCGGTGAACCGAGCCCCCGCCAACTGCATGCCGTCGCCCGAGTCGCCGGCAAACCGGATAACCACCCGGGGAACTTTCTTACGGTCGATTTTGGGTGGAGCGAGGTCTTCTTGTGTTGCCACTGTCGGAAGGTTAGGCCACGCCGGAGGCTTTAGTTGGTGTTATTTGGAGCCGGGACAGGCTGCCCGACGTCGAGGGTGGGAGGCGGGCGGAATGCCACGATGCCTGCCTGCTCGAGGGCGGTGCCGATTCCTAACAGACGGTGCTCGGACCAGTCGGGCCCGATCAACTGCAGGGCCGGCGGCGGGCCTCCTGCCTCAGACAGGGGCAGCACGATGGCGGGATGGCTCGTGAAGTTGACGAGCGCTGAGAACATCGAGAGCGCCCGCCGGTAGGTCATCTCCTCGCCGGCCACCAGCAAGTCATCGACCCCGATGGGCTTGTGATTCGAGGCCACGGCAGGGGTCGCCAGCACGTCAACTTGACGAAACAGCTCGAAGGTGTGCTCACGCAACTGCTCCCGCCACTTCCTGGCCTCGACGCTGGCAGCCACAGTGACCCCGAGGGCGGTTCCCAGGCGATCGGCCACCTCGGGCCCGTACTCGTCGGCCCGGCTCGGGAACCATTTACCGTGCACGACGGCGATCTCGCTGTAGACCCCGGCCTCGATCATTCCCGGCGGTTGCACGAAGTCGTCCTCCAGGTGGCTGACCTCGGCACCGAGACCCGCCAGGCGCTGCAGGGATGCCTCAAAGGCCGCACGCAGCTTGGGATCGGTTGGCTGGTCAACCCAGGGGTGGGGCACCCCCACCCGGAGACCGTTCACGGAAGTGAGCTCTTGCTTCTTCACCGGCTCAACCACCGAGTAGGGATCCTTCGGATCGGCGCCGGCAATGGCCTGGTAAACAAGGGCGGCGTCGCCGACCGTGCGGGTGAGAGGCCCCACAGTGTCGAGGCTGGGGGCGAGCGGGAAAACGCCTGTCAACGGAACCCGGCCGTGAGTCACTTTGAGGCCCACCGTGCCGGTCAATGCCGCCGGCACCCGCACCGATCCTCCAGTGTCGGTGCCAATGGCAACGGCGGCCAAACCGGAGGCCACCGCCACGGCCGATCCACCGGATGAGCCACCCGGCGATGTAGTGACATCCCAGGGGTTGCGCACCGGGCCGAACCAGTGATTCTCGGAGGAGAACCCGAAGGCAAACTCGTGCAGCCCGGCCCGACCAATGATCACTGCTCCTGCTGCTTCAAGTCGCTCGACGACGGTGGCCGACCGCTTAGCCAGCTGGCGGTAGAGGGAAGAGCCGCAAGTGGTCGTGAGGCCCTTCTGGTCGATCAGGTCTTTGAGGGCCACGGCCACGCCGGCCATGGGGCCGGGGTCCTCGCCGCGTGTGACTCTGCGGTCGACGAGTTCGGCCCGCAGCAGAGCCTCGCGGCGGTCGAGGAGAGTGTATGCGTTCAGCTGCTCCTGGGCAGCCTCGCTGCGGTCGAGATAGGCAGCAACGAGCTCACGGGCCGAAAGCTCTCCGGCAAGCACCAGGCGGGCCTGTTCAACGGCAGGCAGGTATGGGTCCATTGACAGTGGAGCCTATTGTCGTCCGGCAGTCTGCAGTCGGCAGTCGGCAAGAATCTTTGCTGTTTGCTCCTCCACCACGGAGTGGGGGAGGTCGGGAGGGGGTCTTTCCCAACAACGGCACCCCGAGCAGGGCGTTGGAGAGACCCGAGAGTTGCATCACGAACCGGCCGGACACGCACCTAACCCGGAGTTAATTGTTGGGCACCGCCTTGTGCAGGGTCGCCTGGAAGCAACAATTGTTCGAGGAATCGAGCTGGCAACATTCCTGCCGTTGGTGGGCACCACCCACCCCCAACCCCTCCCACTCCGCTGCGAAGACTCCGCTCCGCAGGAGGGGAGCCGACTGCTGATTGCTTATTGCCGGAGGCCGGATACGAACGATGTGATCGCGTCGGCAACCTCGGTAGGGGCTTGCGCTTGCGGGTAGTGGCCGGCGCCTTCGATGAGTGTCACGTCTCCACCCACGACGTCTGCCAGTCCGCGTGCCTCTGCCTCGGGATCCGGGAAGTCTGGATCGGCAGTGCCCATGATCACCAGCACCGGACAGGCAACCCGGCCGAGCCGGGACTCGCTTTCGGCATGCGAGTTGAAAGCCAGGCTCCGGAAAGCCTGGAAACGGTCGCCTTCACTCAGGTTTTTCTTGAGCGACGTCACATACTCGTCATGGTCCGGGGGCTTGGTTCCCGGGTACATCTGTTTGCGGTAGTACGAAATCCACGCCGACTTGCCCCACGGGGGAGCCAGGGTCAGTTTGAACAGGGCTTTCTGCCATCCCGGAGTCGGAATATCGCGCGCAAACGGTCCGATGAGAACGAGGCCGGTGACCAACTCTGGCTCCTCGGTGGCGGCGATTACGGCGGAAGCAGCGGTCAGTGAGTTCCCAACCAGTACGGCCGGGCCCGCCCCGAGATGGGCTGCCAGCGCAACCATGTCGGAGCCGATGGCTGCATCCGAGTAGTCGGGCCAGGGCAGGCTCGACTCGCCAACGCCTCGGAGGTCCATGGTGACAAATCGCACGCCCCCATCCACCAGCGGTGGCCGAACGTGCCGGTAGACCTGGCGCAGGTCGCCCATCCCCGGCGCGGCGACAACAGGAGGGGCCGGACCGCCGGTGTCGTCGTATGCAATGGTCCCGTCCGGTCGCTGCAAGGTTTCGGTCATTGGCACATACCAGCACCTTCTGTACTCAAAGCAAGTGTGGCCATGGGTCGGCGGCCTAGCCTGCGCCGATACGGGTTCTGGGTGCGAGCGAGCAGCTGGTCACAAAGATTCCTCAAGACGGATTGGCGGTTTTCGAATAGCGGGTACCAGTCGCTCTGTATCCCGGAGGGAGCGAGCGATCTCAGCAGGTCTGTTCGTGCGGCCCTCGGTGCCGCCGGCGGAGCTGCGATTGGGGGCAGCTTCTCGTGGCCCGGAGCTGCATTGGGCGTCGGCCTGGGCGCGGCAGTTCAGGGCGCAGGGGAAGGCCTTACCGATTGGTTTCGAGCGCCCGGTGAGCTGAAACCGGCGTGGTGGCGGATCATCGCCGCCACCGGCGTGCTTGCCTGGTTTTCCTGGCTCATTGAAGTGGCGTTCGGCAGGTGGAACCCGATCCTGTTTGGCGTGCTTTCTGGAGCCACCCTCGGCATTCTCGGAGCCCGCTGGACGAAGGTCGCGCTCGGCATTGTTACCGGAGGGTTGGTTGGATGGGCGGTGGGCAGCTGGCTCGACGACCCGCACCTCCCCGTCATCGGCGCTTCGGTGGTGATCGTGTACCGGACCGCTGCCCTCGGGCTTTCTCGTGGGCAGCCGCTGACCGAGGTCAAGGGTGAGGCAGTCGAGCCAAGCTCAATGCCGTTCCTTGTTCCCTATGCCGCGGCGGGACCATCAGTGGGCGCCGATTACCTTCGCGACCTGGCAGACAGCGAGAACTGGGGTTTCGAACGTAATCCAGAAGGTGGTGGGATTGTCGGCTCGTTTGACGAACTGGCCGGTCCGGATTTCCGCCCGGCTGAGGTGGATCCCCTGATCCGGGAGTTCTACGAGGGGAGACTCCGGTCTCTTGCAAGGGCGCAGTCGGGCTGAAGTCAACTTGCAGATCGGGTCGGCGGGGATTTGCGTCGGGACCTTGCGGCCTGGATATTGTGACTTCGGCTCCAAAAGCGACGGCGTACTTGTCGACCTCTGCAACCGCCCATTTCGGGAGCTTGGGCGTTCGGCCCCGGCCGTCGGCGGGACCGAGGGTGGTCAGGGCTGCCCGGCGGAGCATGTCATGCACTTCGGCGGCTGAATACTCATCGGCGGTAGGGTCCCGCTCGCCCGTATCAACGATCGGCATAGCCAGCAGGTCCGCTATCGAGGCCGTCAGGGTTTCTCTCTGGTCGTCAACCTCGGCGGCCCGCTCAATGGCGGCGCGCAGAGTCTCCGCCTCCGCGTCAAG
>JAUXLW010000089.1 GCA_030623545.1 Acidimicrobiia bacterium
CACACAGTGCGTCCATCGTCATGACGAGCTCGCCGGCCTTCCACACTCCCTCCTCGCTGAGATCGTCACCTCCACCCCGCTCCAGTGCCTGCTCTCGGACCTTGAGGGCTGCCGCCAGCGTGGCTCCACCGGTCATTTGCGTCTGGCGTGACGCCGAGGTCGAGCCCGCCGAACCTATCTGTGACGTGTCGGTGGGTATCACCGCCACGTGCTCGATGCCCAATGCGGTCCGGACCAGCTGTGCCAGGATCGTCACCATTCCCTGGCCCACCTCCATCGCCGCGGTGTGCACTTCGGCTCCTGCCGGGCTGAGGATGACCCGGGCCTCGGCGTAGTCGTCGAAGCTCTCTGAAAACGCCAGGTTCTTGATGCTCAGGGCGTAGCCGACACCCCGCTTCACGTAGGGCCGGGTTGTGGTCAAGCCGGTGCCGCCGGGTAGATGCCGCGGGTCGTCCGAGCCGTCATCCTCGATAATGGGCAACTCCATGAGGGAGTCGATTACCTCCCGGGTCGGGAGCGAGGTCTCGATAATCTGGCCGGTACAGGGGCTGGGGTCACCGGATGCCAGAGCATTGATCCGCCGCAATTTCATCGAATCCATGCCGAGCTTGGCAGCCAATTTGTCCATCTGGGTCTCATGGGCGAAACAGGTCTGTACCCCCCCGAAGCCGCGCATGGCCCCGCATGGTGGAGTGTTGGTTCGGACACCGTAACCGTCCACTGCGACCGAATCGACCTTGTAGGGACCGACGGCGAAGAACGAGGCGTTGCCCATGACTGCGCCCGTGGTCGATGCATATGCCCCGCCATCGAGAAGCAACTTCGCTTCCACCCGCACGAGCCGTCCGTCCTCCTCCGCCTCGTGGCGGTACCAGAGCTTTGCCGGATGGCGGTGGACATGACCGGTGAAGCTCTCGGCCCTGTCGTAGACCATCTTCACCGGCCGGCCGGTGCGCAACGCCAGCATGCATAGGTGAATGTGCATGCTCATGTCCTCGCGGGCACCGAAGGCTCCACCGATACCCACAGGATGCTGGCGCACCTGTTCTGGCTGCACTCCGAGGCTGCGCCAGATCTGATCGTGGTCGGTGTGAATCCATTGGCTGGTCACATAGAGGTCGACACCGCCCTCACTGTCGGGGATGGCCAGTCCCGCTTCGGTGCCGAGCGGCGCCTGATCCTGTGAGCCGACCTCATAGAAGCCCTCCACCACTACCGGGCCGGAGGCGTCTTGATCTCCTCGCCGTACCTTCACATAGCGGAATATCTCGCCCTTCTCCAGGGCCTCCTCCGAGTCGGAGAGGGGTTCGAGCTCCTCGAACTCGACGTCGACAGCGGCCGCCGCTCGCCGGGCCGTCTCGAGATCGTCGGCCGCCACCACCGCCACCGGCTCACCCCAATAACGGGTTTCGGAATCGGCCAGCACCGGTTGATCGGGATCTTCTATGCCAAACAGCTTGCGGCCCGGCACATCCTCGAGAGTCAGCACAGCTTGTGCACCGGGTATGGCCAGGGCCGGGCTGGTCTCCAGCCGGACTACCCGGGCATGGGCAAACGGGCTCCGGAGGGTTGCTCCCCACAACATTCCCTCGGCAAAGAGGTCGGAAACATACGCGAAGTTGCCTGTGACCTTGGGCACGCCGTCGGGCCGCAAAGTCGACTCCCCAACACCGCCCCTGACTCGGGTCGCGGTCGTGGTGTCTGTCATCGGGGCACCATCGATTCGAGAGAACGGAGGATGGCGCTGTAGCCGGTGCAGCGGCAGATATTTCCCGACAGGGCTTCTTTGATCTCATCCGCAGTGGGCACCGGGTTGCTTTCGAAAAGATGGGCCGCGGCGACGACAATGCCGGGCGTGCAGAAACCGCACTGGACACCGCCCCCCTCAATCATGGCGGTTTGGACAGCATGCAACGTGTCCCCGTCGGCCACACCCTCCACAGTCGTGATCTCGGCGCCCTCGGCGTCGGCTGCCATGACCAGACACGAACATATCGCCCGCCCATCGAGAATCACAGTGCACGACCCACATTCGCCCTGCTCACAAGCGTTCTTCGAGCCCGGCAGACCGAGCCCTTCCCGTAAAAGCACCAGCAAGCTCTCCGACGCCCCCACCGAAGCGTCGACTTCCTGGCCGTTGATCCGCATCCGCACATCCACTAACTCAAGCACCTTTCCAGTAAACGCCTCGCCAGAACTCCCGAAGCATGCCGTCGATACGACTCCGTCGAACGATGGTCGGTGATGGGGCGCACCTCCTCTGAAACCAACCGCTGAAACTCGGTGAGGTCTGCTTCTGAGGGAGTTGCCTGGGCCGAGATCATCTCCTCGGCCCGGCGGGCCCGAAGCGGTGTGGTAGCCACCGACCCCAGTGCCACCCTGGTACGCCCATCGTCGTAGCGCATCACGCAGGCCATGACGGTGGAGATAACCATGGCGTTGCGCATCCCGACCTTGCCGAATTCCTGCCGCTCGGGGATCTCCTCAGGAAGGATCACGCTGTGAATCAACTCGCCGGGCTCAATGGCCGTGCGCTTGACACCGGTAATGAACTCATCAATCGGCAACCGGCGGGCCCTGGAGGCAGAACGCAGTTCGATAGTCGCATCGAGCGCAGCCAGGAAGGGAAGACCGTCACCGGCCGGGCTGGCCGTACCGAGGTTGCCACCGATGGTGCCGGCAGCGCGGATCTGGGGAGACCCGACGGTTCGGGCTGCCTGGGCCAACGCCTTATAGGGTCCCCCCTCGAGCCGGGCCCAGGTAACACCGGATCCGATGGTGCCGTTCAGCTCGGCGAGCTCTTCGACTCGTCGGAGCGCAATGATGTGCTCCGGACGTCGATGACCGAAGTTCACCTCCACCATCAGATCTGTGCCACCGGCGAGCAGCGTGGCGTCCGGAACTTGCTCCAAAGCTTGAAGTGCGGCGGTGAGATCTGCCGGCCGGTCGATGTCCATGATGGCGAAGCTAGCAACTCAATCGAGCAGCGTCGACGCCAATTGATTGTTCCGGGCGATCAAATCCGCAAGGTCGACGCCCACCAGTCGCCCGTCCTCCACCACCCGTCTCCCGTGCACGAAGCTGTGGTCCACCCCCACCGGAGCACAGAAGAGAATCGCGGCTACCGGGTCGTGGAGGGCACCGGCGTATTCGATCCGGTTTAGATCGAAGGCGATGAAATCGGCCGCCTTGCCGGCCTCGAGAGCTCCAAGATCGTCTCGCCCCAGGACTGCAGCGCCGCCGCGGGTCGCCATCTCCAGAGCGGTGCGAGCAGGCATGTGCGAATCCGTGAGCCGGATGTTCGAAGCTGCCGACAGCCTCGCGAGGAGCATGGCCTGGCGGGCTTCGGCGAGAAGATTGCTCCCATCATTGCTCGCCGAGCCATCGACCCCGAGGCCGACCCTGACCCCGGCCGCCAGATAGGCCGGTATCGGCGCGATCCACGAGGCGAGCCGCATGTTGGAGGTAGGGCAGTGCGCAACGCCGGTGCCGGAGCGTGCCATTCTCTCGATCTCGTCTGAGTTGATGTGCACCGCATGGGCGAACCAAACGTCGGGGCCCATCCAATCCACCGACTCTGCCAACTCAAAGGGGCGCATCCCGAATTGCTCCAGGCAAAAGGTCTCCTCGTCGCTCGTCTCGGCCAGGTGGGTGTGCAGGTGAACTCCATGCGTGCGCGCCAGTTCAGCGGCCTCGCGCATACCGTTGAGAGTCACAGAGAACGGCGAGCATGGCGCCACTACGAGCCGGGTCATCGCCCCGGGCCCGGCGTCGTGAAACAGGCCAATCGCCCGCTCGGTGTCAGAAAGAATCTCATCCTCCGACTCAACCACCGAATCCGGAGGCAGCCCTCCATCGCTCTCGCCGAGACTCATCGACCCCCGGGCAATATGAAATCTGATGCCAACCCCGTCGGCCCCCGCCACCTGATCGTCGACACGGGAACCGTTGGGATATACGTAGAGGTGATCGAAGGCTGTGGTGCACCCCGACAACGCAAGCTCGGCCAGGCCGAGAGTCGTCGAGACCCTCACGTGATCAGGCGTCAGGCGGGCCCAGATCGGGTACAGGGTCGTCAGCCACTCAAACAAGGCGACATCCTGAGCTTCCGGCACCGCACGGGTCAGCGTTTGATAGAGGTGGTGATGGGTGTTGATCAGGCCCGGCATCACTACGTGCCCGGTGAGATCCACGACTTCGTCAGCATCGACGGGCAGTTCGGCAGTGGGCCCGACCTGCTCGATCCATCCGTCGCGGGCGAACAACCCGCCGTCCGCCAGCTCACGCCGCTCTTCGTCCATGGTGGCGAGCACGGTCGCGTTCTTTACAAGCAAAGTGGCCATACATGTACGCTACCCGAACCGGACATGCGCTATAAAGGCTTGTGCGCTGGCCTCCCTATCGTCATGTGTTTTTCGATTGCGACTCGACCCTCACCCGGGTGGAAGGCATCGACGTGCTCGCCGAGCAATCCGGGCGGGCAGATAGCGTACAAAGCCTCACCGAGGCGGCGATGAACGGCACGGTCGACCTCGAAGACGTTTACGGTGAGCGGCTCGCTCAGATCAACCCGACCCTGGCGCAGATCCAGGCCCTGCGCCAGGTGTACAAGGACAACGCGGTGGCCGACGCCAAGATGGTGATCGCGGTTCTCCAGTACCTCGGCCACGAGACATACATCATCAGCGGGGGGCTCGAGGAACCGGTGCGAGAGTTCGGCATCTCGCTGGGAGTGCCAGGCGACCACATCCGGGCGGTGGGTGTCGAGTACGACCAACTCGTCGGGGCATGGTGGTCGCACCACCAGGACCAGGAGGCCAGATACCTCGACTACGGCAGAGGTGCGCTTGCCGTCAGCGAGGGCAAGGAGGAGATCGTGCGGGATCTGGTAGGTCACGAACCAGGTAGAACCCTGCTGGTCGGCGACGGCACCAGCGATCTGCTCGCCGGAGAGGTTGTCGATCTGTTCGTCGGGTACGGCGGTGTCGCCGTGCGCCCCAAAGTGCGCGAGCACGCTCCGGCCTTCATCGAAGCCACCGGCCTCGCCGCAGTGCTCCCGCTGGCCGCCGGGCCGGCAGCTATTGCCCGATTGGAGGAGCCGTCGCACCGGGCCCTGTTTTCGCAAGGGATCGTCGACGCCGAGCAATCGACTCATTTCGGTGACGCCGGCCTGGCCGCCAAACTCAAGAGCGCGGTCACGGCGCTGGCCGACTGACAGCCTCACCGGCAACAGATCGGCGGTACCCTCGACACAATGTATCGAATTCTGATCTCCGACGACATCGGTTCTGAGGGCCTGGAACGGCTCGACACCTCCCCGGCCGTCGAGTACGAAGTGCAAATCGGATTGCCGCCTGATGAGCTGACCTCCATCATCGGCGGCTACGAGGCGCTAATCGTCCGCTCCGCCACCACGGTGGGGCCCGAACTGCTGGCAGGAGCCTCCCGGCTGCGGGTGATCGGGCGGGCCGGCATGGGGCTGGACAACATCGACATCCCGGTTGCCACCCAGCGGGGGATCATCGTTATGAACACACCGCAAGCCAATTCGGTGGCAACGGCCGAACAGACAATGGCTCTCATGCTGGCAACGAGCCGCCACACACCCGAGGCCCATCAAGCGCTGGCGGAGGGCCGTTGGGAGCGCACCAGGTTCGCCGGAACCGAGCTAAACGGCAAGACGCTGGGCATCATCGGGTTCGGCCGCATCGGGCGACTCGTGGCGATGCGGGCTCAGGCCTTCGGCATGGAGGTCGTTGCCGCTGATCCATATGTCTCCGAGGAGGTGGGTCGCGAGGCCGGGGTGACGCTGGTCAACCTCGACGAGCTGTTCGCCGAATCCGACTACATCACCCTTCATACCCCGGCAACGACCGAGACCGAAAATCTGCTCACGGCCGAGGCCATCGCTTCGATGAAAGACGGTGTGGTGATTATCAACGCCGCTCG
>JAUXLW010000237.1 GCA_030623545.1 Acidimicrobiia bacterium
CTGCTCGAGCGGGCGCAGCCCGGCTGGTTCTGACTCACCTGGTGCCTACTCTGGAAGCCGGGCAAACAATTAGTGAAGCGGCCGAGGTCTTCTCCGGTGAGATCCTGGTTGCGACTCCGGGCCTGGAGGTCGAAGTATGAGCATCCGCAGCGATGGCAGAAGCGGTGACGAGTTGCGCAAAGTCAACATTTCCCGGGGTTACACCGAGATGACGCCGGGCTCGGTGCTTATCGAGATGGGTCGAACGCGGGTGTTGTGTACCGCCGGTATCGACCCGTCGGTTCCTCGCTGGTTGAAGGACACCGGCAAGGGGTGGGTGACCTCCGAGTATTCGATGCTGCCCGGGTCGTCGGTTGAGCGCATATCGCGCAGTTCGATCAACGGCGGTCGCACCAAGGAGATCCAACGTCTCATCGGGCGTTCCCTGCGTGCGGTGGTCGACCTGGAGAAGCTTGGCGAAATATCGGTGCGCGTGGATTGCGACGTGCTCCAGGCCGATGGCGGTACCCGCACCGCCAGCATCACGGGTGCCTGGATCGCACTTCATGACGCTCTAGCGGCCGCCCGTGAGCAGGGGCTCTGCGAGGCCGATCCGTTGCTCGACCACTGCGCCGCGGTCAGCGTCGGCGTTCGCGACGGCCGGGTGCTTCTCGATCTCGACTACCCGGAGGACATTTCCGTCGACGTCGACTTCAACGTGGTCATGACTGGCTCCGGTCGCCTCATCGAGGTGCAGGGCACCGCCGAGCACGCTCCTTTCACCCGGGATGATCTCAACGGGCTGGTTGACGCGGCGGCGGCCGGCATCGGGCAGCTCATCGATCTGCAGCGCAAGGCGGTGGCGGGCTGAGCAGGATCGTGGTGGCCTCCAAGAACCCGGACAAGATCCGGGAAGTGGAAGAAGTGCTCGCCATGCTCCCCAACGGATTCGAAGTGGTGCGGGGGCTGGACTGGCCAGACGTCGAGGAGCCGTACGAGACTCTCGAGGAAAACGCACTCCATAAAGCCCGGTCGGTTGTTGAGGCAACGGGTGTTAGCGCCCTGGCTGATGACACCGGCCTCGAAGTGGCTGCGCTGGGAGGCGCTCCCGGAGTCCACACCGCCCGCTTCGCCGGCCCCGATGCCACCTACGCAGACAACGTCGCCAAGCTGTTGTCCGACCTGGATGGCTTGGAGGATCGTCGAGCGACCTTTCGGACTGCCGTGGCTCTGGTGCGGCCCGACGGATCCTCCACACTGGCCGAGGGCATCCTCGAGGGTCGCATTGCCTTGTCCCGGCGGGGAGAGGGGGGGTTCGGCTACGACCCGATCTTCGAAGTAGCCGAGTTTGATAACCAGACCCTGGCTGAGATCCCGGAAGGGGCCAAGAACAAGATCAGCCATCGCGCCCGCGCCCTGGCGGCCCTGGCGGAGGCACTCAGGAGTTAGCCATCCCGGGCTAGTCACTTTGCGTAGGCAACGCACCCCACTTTGAGTACTTTGATGGCATGGCTAACACGACCCGGCGGCGGGTCTGGCGGGAGATGCTTCTCGCTGTGTTCATCGGGGCTGCCCTGGTTCCGTGGGGGGCAGCAACCGCCACAAACCTCGCCGCCCTGGGCGACGACGTTTATGGCTGGGAACCACTCGGTGTCATCGCCGGCAGTTCCGAGCTGCGCATGCACACTATGGGCGAAGACGTCTGGGAGGTCTGGCTGTGCGATACGCCGGAGGGTTCCACCGCTGTGAACCTCAGCTATGCCGTGGCGACGCTGAACACCACTGTGGGTTTCGTCTACGAGTGGATGTCGGAAGGTGCCTACCAGCCTGTCTTCCGATCCGGTGGAGCCGTGGTCGAGAACGGTAGCTGTGCTAATTCGGTCAGCGAAAGTGTGACCTCCCAACCCAACGGTGTGCTCATCATCACCGACGAGGCCGCCAACGGCGGCAGTGCCCAGAGTGGGATCTGGTGCCCCTATGAAGGCCTGTGCCCTGATTCGCCGGAGACCTATCCCGACAACTACCGCACCCTGACTGTTGGCGCCCATGCGGTGGTAGGTGCCAACCCGCGGTTGGTAACGGTGGTCCATGAGCTGGGGCACACGATTCACTTCGGGCATAGTTTCAGCGGCGCCGCCTCGGGGACCTGGGCCGAGTACGACAACCCGATCGACGTCATGAGCAAGGCGGGAGACCGCACCAAGCTCATGGGAACGCTGGGTCTCAATCGCTACATCGCCGGCTGGATCGAGCCGTACGACGTCGGGTACATCACTTTGCCTGGCACTTATACGGTGGCCGCGGTCGGTAGTGTCGGCGATCAGCTGCTGATGATTCCCAACGGCGAGCAGGGCTGGTTGACGGTGGTTGATGCCAGGGTCCAGCAGGGTTACGACGCCGGCCTTCCAGTGGCGGGCGTGACCGTGCATGTGCTCGACCAACGTCCTGAGGCCTGCGACAGCCCGTTTCCATGCTTCGGCCTTTCCCGGCGGGTGCAGCAATACCCGGCAGAATCCGGTTCCTACGCCCACGTGTTTGGCGTAGGTGAGGAAGTCGAGCTGATTAACGGCTGGAGGATGGTCGTTGTCGAACAGAGGGGGGGAACGTTCACCGTTGAATTGCACGACTCCACCGCCCCCGAGTTCGCAGGTCCGGTCTGGGTCCAGGGAGTGGAAGCCACCAGTGCCACTCTGGTGTGGGATCCGGCTACCGACAGCGGGCCGGTCTCCTATGAAGTCGCCATCGACGGAACACTGCAGATGATCGTCGACGGCTCGACGGCAACAATCGTGGGCCTCGAGCCGGATAGCTCCTACGAAGCAGTCGTCACCGCCGTCGATGGATCTGGTAACCGCAGCGATGCTCACACGGCACAGCTGACCACTCTGTCGCCGCGAGCCCAGGTTGCTTTGCACGATCCCCGACGAGGAGTTTGGACACTGCGACTGGGGGAAG
>JAUXLW010000063.1 GCA_030623545.1 Acidimicrobiia bacterium
ACTATGAGGCGTGGAAAAAGGTCTATGACGAGGAGAACCCGGTCAAGCTTGGCCATGCGGTGTTTGCCCGCGTCAACCGCTCGGTTGACGACCCCAACACCATTACAGTAGTTGCCGGTTTCGAATCGCTGGAGAAGGCCCGGGGGTTCCTCGACAACCCTGAGCTCAAAGAAGCGATGGAGAGGGCCGGCGTCACCGGTTCCCCGCGCATCGAAATCTATGAAGAGGTCGAGGCGATCACGGCCTAAAGCGGAACGGGACCCACGGGCAACTAAGCCGCCGTCTCCAGCGGTGGCCTGGCCTTCGATCAATCTAAAACTGGCGAGCACCTTGATTCGACGCCAAGGTCGACATTCGTTGACAGGCCCGTGGCCGGAGCGTTGGAAGACGAGCTCATGGATCAGCTCGATCTGGTCATCACCGGCTAGATATCGCCATTAGCCGCAAGAGCCACCAAGGCCGCGTTGACAATTTGGTCGGCGAGAAGCCCAAACCGCTCGTAGATCTCCTGAATTGTCCCGGACTCACCGAATTCGTCTACGCCAACTGGCAGGAGTCGCTGACCGTACACCGACCCAAGCCACGCCATCGCATGGCTGGCTGCGTCATGAACCGTCACTATCGGGGCGTTCCGCAGGGGCTCCGGTATCAGCTTCGCGAGGTGATACTCCTGAAACGGGTAGGTGAGGCTGGTTTGCGAATACCTCAGCGCCTGCCGCCAGCCTGAGTACAGTCGATCGAGACTCGTGAGGGAGAGAACGGTCGCAGAGACCCCCTCGTCCTCCAGGTCGTGTGCGGCCGCCAGTAATTCGGGCATCACAGCGCCGCTCCCGGCGAGGATCACACGTAACAGCGTCCTATCGCCGGATGTCCATAGACGAAACCCCCCTGCCAGAACATCATGTCGAAGCGACTCCTCGCCGACCTCCTCTAGCAACACATTGAATGGGGTCTGATCGACAGGGCGGGTCGACAGCCGGAGGTAGCTGCTCGAACCCTCTTCGTCTGACAGTTGGCGAAGAGCGTCCGTCAATAGCCATTCGAGGGAACCGGCGTAAGCCGGTTCAGAGAACACAACACCCGGCAGCTCCATACCCACTGACGGGGTGATGGTTGACTGGTGGGCGCCACCCTCAGGAGCAAGGGCGACACCGGCCGGCGTACCAACGATGATGAACCGGGCCGCGCTGTACACGCTGTAGATGAAGGCATCCAGACCTCGCAGAACGAATGGGTCGTAGACGGTCCCGATTGGCAACAGCATCTCCGAGTGGTGGTCGTGAGCCAACCCGAGTTGACCGAGCATCATGAACAGGTTCATTTCCGAGATACCGAGCTCGATATGGTGGCCCTCGGGGCTCGGCTTCCAACGGAGCAGCGCCTCTTCGCTCATGTAGTCCGGCTTGTCCTCTGGTGAGAAGACCCCGGCTTTGTTGATCCAACCTCCAAGATTGGTTGAGATGGACACGTCCGGCGATGCAGTGACTATGCGGTCGGCCACGCCCTCAATATCGGCGAGACGAACCAGGACTCGGCCAAATGCATCCTGAGTGGATGTCGACCTGGTGGACGGCGGCGCAGGTACGTACGCCCCCACGGCGTCAGGAATAGGAAACGTGGGCCTGGGACCCGGAGGCTTATTGCCTATCTCGGCCCCGATGCGCTCACAGAGCCGGCCTTCGGGGCTGTCAGGCGCGAAGCGGTCCCATTCGGCTTCCTCTGTGAGTCCCACCGCCGAGCGCATCTCGTCGATCTGGTCACTTGTGAGAAGCGCCGAATGGTTGAGCGGGTCACCAGCAAATGGCAGGCCCCACCCCTTGATTGTGTACGCAAACACAATGCTCGGTCGATCCCGCTCGGCGTCGCAAGCTTGAAAGCAGTCGATAAGCGACTTGAGGTCATGGCCTGCCAGATCGTGGACGACAGACGGTAGATCGGCGTCGGACACGTCGGCGATGAAATCGGCCAGTCCCGGCTGGGCCCCTTCGACGAATCGGTCGCGCAATTCTTCGCCCGTCAGGCGGAAAAGGCTCTGATATCGCTCATTCGACATCGCATCGATGTGATCGCGAAGCACGGCTCCGCCCGGCCGTGAAAACATCTCCTGAAGCCGGCGCCCGTATTTAGCCTCCACGACATGCCATCCCGCATCCTCAAAGAACCGCTCCATGCGTCCAACGGCGATCCCGGGAACCACGCGATCAAGACTTTGGCGATTGGCGTCAACGACGAGCATGACATTGCCGAGGCCGGCGAGAGCGGGTTCCGCGATGGCTTCCCACACGTTCCCCTCGTCGAGCTCTGCGTCGCCGACTAGAGCAATGAAGCGGGCGGGAGCTTCTATCTCGAACTTGGTTTCGACGTATCGGCGGACCGCAGCCGAAAACAACGGTGCCACAGCGCCCAGACCAACCGACCCGGTCGAGAAGTCGCTTACGTCTGGGTCCTTGGTCCGCGATGGATAGGCCTGCAGGCCACCGCGGCGGCGTAGCTTGGTGAGGTAGGAGCGGTCCAACTCGCCCGTTAGGTACTTGATTGCGTGGTAGACGGGTGAAGCATGGGGCTTCACGGCGACCTTGTCATTCCCATCGATATGGCTGAACCAAAGAGCAGTCATAATGGAAACCAGCGAGGCCGAGGAAGCTTGATGACCACCCACCTTGATTTCGGTGGAATCGTCGCGATTGGCATAGTCGACCATGCGCACTGCCAGCCAGAGCACGCGCTCTTCGATCGTGCGAAGAATCTTCTCGTCAACCATCGGAACCAACTTTTCAGGCGCTTTAGGCCATCGTATCCTCTGGATGGCAACGTTTCCAGGCGCCAACAATGCCTCGGGAGGTAAAGCGATGACAACTATCCGCGTGATCGTAAGCGGCGTGGGCGGAGTGGGCAGCAACATGGTCCGCATAAGCCAAATGCGGCCGGGGATCGAGGTGGTCGGGGCCTACAGCAGGAACCCGGCGCTGGCCGGCCGGGATCTGGGAGAAATCGCCGGAGGCACGGCAACAGGTGTTCGAGTCACAGGCAAAGCGGACGCGCTCGAGGTGGACGCCGACGTCTTGCTAATCGCCACAACTTCGTTCCTCAAGGAGGTTGAGAGCGACATCCATGAAGGGATTAGGGCTGGCCTAAACGTGATGTGTACGGCAGAGGAGATGGCCTCGCCATTCGACATCGACCCCGACATCGCTCGCGCGATAGATCAGCACGCTCGTGAGGCCGGAGTCACAGTGCTCGGTGCCGGCGCTAACCCTGGATACATCTACGAGGTGGTAGGCCTCGCATTGACGGGAGCAGTTTGGCGGGTAGACCAGATCCGGGTAAGGCGGGTAGTCGACCTGTCGGGATTCAGTGCCGGTGTTCTCGGCCGACTCGGAATCGGCTTCGACGAGAGCAGCTTCCAGAAGAGGGTCGAAGCTCACCAGATCTACGGCCACATCGGTTTCCCCCACACAATGCGGTCATTCGCCCGCCGTTTCGGTGTGGACCTCGAGAGCGTGAGCGAATCGATAAAGCCAACACTGGCAGACGAGCCGATTAGCTCAGCGGCCGTAGCGGTCGGCGCCGGTGAGTCAGCCGGGTTCATTCAGCAGACCACCGGCTCTGTCGACGGCCGACCGTGGTTCACCGCAGAATTTGTGGGGCACATCGATCTCTCTTCCGTCGGTTTGTCACCGCGCGATTCCTATGAAATCGACGGCCTCCCCAACATCCGAGGCGTGGTGGAGCCAGGCTTCAATCCCCAATTCACTACGATCGGCGCACTCGCCAACTTCCTGCCACACCTGGTCGACGCAACCCCGGGGCTCATTTCGGTAACCGACCTGCCGATCCCCAGCCCATGGATCTGACCCCATCGAAATGGCCATGTTGCATTAATCAACCACGGCCTCGGCCCACTCATCATTGCCGTGTTATTCTTGCCTGGCAACGTTTCCAGGATTAGCCCGTGACACCGCAATGGTGCCGCCGCAAGGTTCCGAGAGCGTCGCTACGTCCACCCGACTGGAGAACGAAATGACAACGGAGGACATTCCGAGGCTGAGCGGGGAATGGATGACGCCGCGTCGACGCTTTATCTCTGCGCTTTTTGGTGGCAGAGTCGACAAGATACCCGCCATGACGCTCAGCTCCGTCGCCACACTCGAGGGCATGGAGATTGCTGACGCCGACTTTCCAGAGGCACATCTAGATGCCGAGAAGATGGCCAGGCTGGCTGCCACGGCCCACGAGAACCTCGGGCTCGACACGGTTATGCCGGTGTTTCATTCTCAGCTAGAGGCCGACGCGCTCGACGCCGACACCTGGTGGGGCGAGAAAGACAATTGGCCGGCCACGAAAGGCCACGTACTAGACGATCCCGATTCGTTCAAGATCCCACCGGACTACCTCGAACGGCGTTCATTCAAGGCTGTGCTTGGTGCCATCAAACTGCTTAGGAAGCGCTATCCAGACGTGGGGATCGTCGGCAAGGTTTACGGGCCGTGGTCAGTCGGCTTCCACCTCGTTGGGATCGAGAATTGGTTGATGGGAACTATCACTGAGCCCGACAAGATCCGCCGCTACCTCGAGGTCTTACTGCCTGCTTCCATGATGTCAGCCCACGCCCAGTTCGAAGCAGGCGCCGATGCCGTGATGTGGGCGGACCATGCAAACCGTGAGCTGTGCAGCCCCGAAACTTACCGTGACTTTCTCCTCGAGATGCACCAGGGAGTGACTGAGGAGATGGGAGGGCCCAGCATTTTGCACTGTTGCGGGGAAACCACCGACCGCATCGATTACTTCGCGGAAGCGGGCTGGGATTGCTTCCACTTCGAATCGCAAGTGGACCCTGTGAAAGCTAAGGAGATCGTCCGAGATCGGATGTCGCTCTTTGGCAATATCAACAACCCGACCATTCTGTTTAGTGGCACATACGATGACACCTACAAGGCATGCATGGAGGTCCTTGAGGCCGGGATCCAAGGCGTGGCACCCGAGGGCTCCGTACCGCTTGGCGTGAAGATGGAAGTGTTACAAGCTCTGTCCGACTCAGCTCGCGACTACTCCAATGCCAATCGGCCCGACGGTCGACTCGTCACATTCAATCCGACCAAATAGCTCCACTCACAGGTGGTTTTACCAATAGTAGAGCTCATAAGTAGTATTTCTCTAGCATTCCTGGAAAGGTTTCCAGTAAAATGAACACTGCCGCAGGAAACGACTCGAGAGGTAATAGTGGCTCAGCTCTCAGACATAACTAACGCCGTCATTCGTACTGAGATAGAGGAATTCATCGATGATCCGGCCGAGATCGAACGGAACGTCGAGCTGTTCGCCAAGGCCTCAGCACAGATGCAGGAAATCGCCGCTGCCTTACTCGAAGGCGACAACGACACCGTTGATCAACTGACGCGCATAGCACTCGACGAAGGCATCGAGGCACTCGAGATCATGGATGACGGATTGATTGCCGGGATGGGCATCGTCGGCATCAAGTTCAGAGATGGTTTCATCTTCGTTCCCGAAGTCCTCGTCTGCGCCCGAGCGATGAAAGCCGGAATGGCACACATTGAGCCCATCCTGGCGGCCTCGGGTGCTGAGCCGGCCGGCACTGTAATCATGGGCACCGTTAAAGGTGACCTGCATGACATCGGCAAGAACCTCTGCATCATGATGCTGCGAGGCGGGGGGTTCATAGTTATTGATCTAGGAGTGGACACTTCGCCCGAAGAGTTCCTGGAGGCGGTCGCGGAACACGACGCCCATGTCATCGGCATGTCGGCGCTCCTCACCACCACAATGCCGAACATGGCCAAGACCGTCGAAGCATTCAAAGATGCTGGGCTCCGGGAGAAGGTCAGGTTCATGGTTGGGGGAGCACCCGTCACGCCGGAATTCGCAGAGGACGTCGGCGCCGATGGATACGGGAAAGATGCGATGGCTGCGGTTGAGTTAGCCACCAAGCTGGCCATCGAAGTCCGCGCCTAGCCACACATGTCCGCCGACAAGAAGGCCTACCAAGAGCGCCTGGATCGTATCGCTGAAATATTGGGCGATGTGGTGGCCAATGCCGAGATCTCGTCACTCCTTCGCTGTCCCTATCGAGACCAGAACGACCTTTGCACGGCGCTCTTCCGGTGCCGCAATCAGCTAACAGTGGACGGGGACAGCGAGGCGCTGGCTTGTGGCCATTCCGGAGAGTTCGACTATCGCACCGCCTGGGAGTCGCATCCACGAGCACGTGAACGCGTGAAGCGAAAGATCGCCGGTATCAAGAGAGAAGCCGAGGAGCGCCGACGCGGTGAGGCCTCCGAAGAAACCCCATCGTGACCACTGTTTCGCACGAAGGCGAGACCAGGCTCCTTGAGGTCGGGAAGACAATCTTCGACTATGCGGACGAGCTGGCCGTTGAAGTGCCGACATCATGCCAACGCACCGGGGAATGTCACGAGTGTGTCGTCGAGATCAAGACCGGCATGGAAGCCCTGGTGGATCCCACCGACTCCGAGCGGTTTCTGCGTGATAACTATCGGCTGGCGTGCCAGGCAAGCATTGCGCTGGACAACGTTGACATCGAGTTTGCTCCGCTCCGACGCAGGCCGCGGATTCTGGAACCCGAGCCCGGGAAGACCGATACCGGGGACATGTCTCCCATGGTTACCTGCCAGAACGACGAAATCTATTACGGCGACCTCGTTATCGACCGCTTTCGAAACAAGTATTTCGGGCTCGCGGTTGACCTGGGGACTACCACGGTCGTCCTCGAATTGGTGGACCTGGCAACCGGGATCAGTGCTGCAGTCGCCAGCTTCGAAAACCCGCAACGTTTCGGCGGCAGCGACATCATGAACCGAATCTCATATGACACAGAGAACGGAGCCCACGGCGAGCTCCAGAAGGCCGTCGTCACCGCAATCAACGAAGGGATCCGGGACATGTGCCGCGAGGTGGGGATACGTCCGCCGCACATCTACGAGATCG
>JAUXLW010000226.1 GCA_030623545.1 Acidimicrobiia bacterium
ATGCCGGGGCGACCTCGGTCACCATGCCCCGCTTCGATCTCGAGGAGTTTCTGCGAATAATCCATGACCATTCTGTGACAAATGACTATCTCGTGACGCCGATCGTCCTGGCGCTCGCCAAGCACCCGCTGGTGGACAACTATGACCTTTCCAGCCTCAAGTCGGTCTTCTCTGGAGCGGCTCCTCTGAGTGCCGAACTCGCCCTGGCTGCCAGCGAACGAGTTGGCTGTGAGGTTGTTCAGGGTTATGGGCTTACCGAGACCAGTCCGGTTACTCATGCCACCCCGAAAGGCGAGTTCAAGCCGGGGTCAATCGGTCTGGCCTTGCCGAACACCGAGTGCCGCGTAGTCGACCCGGTTAGCGGCGAAGACCTCGGAGTCGACGAGGATGGCGAGATCTGGATTCGGGGCCCGCAGGTGATGAAGGGGTATCTCAATGAGCCCGAAGCCACGGCGGCCGCGATCGACGAAGACGGCTGGCTCCGCACCGGAGACATTGGCCACTTCGACTCGGAGGGCCACTGGTACATAGTTGATCGACTCAAAGAGTTGATCAAGTACAAGGGTTTTCAGATAGCCCCGGCGGAGCTGGAGGGGCTGCTGCTTACCCATCCGGCCGTGGCCGATGCGGCCGTCATCCCGGTGGCAGACGAAGAGGCGGGCGAGGTCCCCAAGGGGTTTGTGGTGCTCAAAGCGGATTCTCAGGCCACGCCGCAAGAGCTGATGGATTTCGTCGCCGAGCACGTTGCCCATTACAAGAAGATCCGGGTGCTCGAAATCATCGACGAGATTCCCAAGTCGGCATCCGGGAAGATCCTCCGCAGGGTGCTCAAGGATCGAGAGGCGGGTTAGTTCCCACCGGCTTGAGCGGTGGGCGGTCTACGCTTGCGCCTGATGCAGGAACGACGCAAGACTCGACAGGTGCGGGTGGGCTCGGTTGCCGTAGGTGGCGATGCCCCCGTCACCGTTCAATCCATGACGACGACCAAGACTCATGACGTGGATGCGACCCTGGCTCAGGTCTATGCGCTGAACGGAGCAGGGGCCGACATAGTTCGCATCACTTGCAACACCGCGGAAGCTGCCGAGGGGTTGGCCGAGATCGTCCCCCGGTCGCCGGTTCCCATCATTGCCGACATCCACTTTCAATACCGTCTGGCTCTGGCTGCGCTCGAAGCCGGGGTTCATGGTCTGCGCTTGAACCCGGGGAATATCAGAAAGCCGGACCAGATTCGTGCTGTTGCCCGTGAGGCGAAGGATCGCGCCATTCCCATCAGGGTGGGAGTCAATGCCGGTTCGCTCGATAAGAGTCTGCTCGAAAAGTACGGGGCGCCGGTTCCAGAAGCGCTGGTTGAGTCGGCCTTGCACGAGATCGGGTTGCTCGAGGACGAGGGCTTCGATCTCATCAAGATCTCCGTGAAACATTCCAACGTTCCCACCATGGTTGCCTCCTACCAGCTGCTGTCAGAAAAGGTCGACTATCCGCTTCATCTGGGCGTCACCGAGGCCGGGCCGCCTCCGGGAGGGCTTATCAAGTCGGTGGCGGGCATCGCTTCGCTTCTTCTCGAGGGCATTGGCGACACGATCCGCTTTTCGCTCACCACCGATCCCGTTGAAGAAGCCAAGGCGGGCCGCAAACTGCTCGAGTATCTGGGCCTGCGGGAGCGCAAGGGTCTCGACCTGATCGCCTGCCCGTCATGTGGTCGAGCCGAGGTGGATGTGTTCAAGGTGGCGCAGGAGGCCCAGGAAGTGCTCGAGAACGAGAAGCTACCGATTCAGGTGGCCGTCATGGGATGCGTCGTCAACGGTCCGGGGGAGGCTCGGGAGGCCGACATTGGAATCGCCGCCGGCCGGGGGAGGGGACACCTCTTCATCAAAGGTCAGGTGGTGCGGGTGGTGCCGGAAGCCGAGATGGTCGACGCTCTGCTCGATGAAGCTCGCAAGCTCGTTGAGGAAGGCGTCGAGGCCAGGCTGGCTGCAGCCGAAGCAGGTGCCGATGAGGAGGCGCAGAAGGAGGCGGCCCTACTGCGTGAATTGCGGGGTGACGCCAACCAGGCGGTGGCCAGGAGGGCTGCCGTCTCTCAGGTGGTTCGCGGAGACGAGTAACCGGCGCCGCCACCTATCGCGGCACCACTCCCTGGATGAGCTGGGGGATTAACACCGCGGTGGTGTTTTCGAGGTCGATGGTGCCGGTCTGCACGAGTTGAAACATCGCCACCATGTTGACTGCACCCATCAGGGCGATAGCCGTGGTGTTGGCATCCTCGATGACGAGCTCGCCGGTGGCCTTACCCTCGATGAGCAACTCCCTGAAGGGGGCCAACATGACGCGCTCGGCTTCGTTCACGACCTCGGTGTATTTGGCAGCTTCCTTGATGGCACCCGGCATTTCTGTGCAGAGCGCGGGATGCTCCATCATTACCTTCAGGAGGGCCGCCAATGTGTTCTCGAGCCGCTCGACCACGTTGCCCTCGCCGGCAACCGCCTTCCCAATTGCTACCGACGCTCGATGCAGCTTGTCGGAAAGGAAGAAGGAGATGAGGTCTTCTTTCCCTGAGAAGTAGTAGTAGAGCGTGGCCCGGGGCACATCGGCCATCTTGGCGATGTCGTCAACGCTGATGTCGAGGTCGGTGCCGCTCAGCTGATCGGAGACAGCCAACAGCTTCTCAGCAAGTTCTTCAGGTGGCCGCTTCATGTTCCCTTCCTTCTCGAGTCCTCATAAGCGAACCCTCTTGGGGGATGGTTCCCCAGGGACTCTTGTCATCTTATTTGAAATATTGTCTCGATCCGGGAATAGACTCGTGTCTAAAGTTGTACTCATGTCTATATGAACGTTAGGACGAGAGAATAGATTCCCGTCCGAAGGAGGCAAACGGCAATGGAAACGACAGTGAGTAGCACTGGGACGGAGGTGCGGAAGTGGTGGGTGCTGGCGGTCATGTCGGTAGGCACGCTCATCATCTTTCTCGACAACACGGTCGTGAACACCGCCCTTCCGGCTATTTCGGTGGACCTGGAGGCGTCTACGTCGACGCTCCAGTGGGTCATCGACAGTTACGTGCTCATCCTGGCCGGGTTGTTGCTGCTGGGTGGTTCAATCGGCGACCGCTTTGGACGCAAGCGGTGGATGATTGTCGGTCTGGTTATCTTCGGAGCGGGAGCCGTTGCCGGGGCGC
>JAUXLW010000006.1 GCA_030623545.1 Acidimicrobiia bacterium
CGTCGTGCCCGGCTGCGGCTGGATATCGGGGGTTACCTGGAGCGACGGCGAGAGGCTCTCACCATCTACGCCGGCCGGCTGGCGCAGCAAGTCCTGGACGAGGGTGGTGAGCTCATGCTCGAGCCAATGAACCCGGCCGATCGGAAGGTGGTCCACGATGCCGTCGGTGAGATTGAAGGGGTGCGGAGCTTTTCTGAAGGCGAGGAGCCCCGTCGATCCGTCGTTATATCCCTGGCCCCGGGGGTGGAGCCGCGGGGAGGTAGTGGGCTCACTGAGGATGACGAAGAGGACTCCGAAGGTAGTGAGGGCGCTGAGAACGGCGAAGAGGACTCCGAAGGTAGTGAGGGCGCTGAGAACGGCGAAGAGGACTCCGAAGACAAGGACTGATGTTCCCCGTGGAACAGGTGGATTTCGCCCGTCGGGCGGCTGAATACTCCAACGTTTCCCTGAGTAAGGAGGGAGTAGCCACGCTCGAAAGCTACTGCGAGTGGTTGCTGGCTGAGGCGATTCCAGCCGGTGGTCTGGGTCCGCGAGAAGGTGACAAGATCTGGTCGCGGCACATTGGGGATTCGCTTACGTTTGCCTCGGCGTGGGAGGAGCCGCCCAACGAAATACTGGATGTTGGCACCGGAGTAGGCCTACCAGGGATTCCGCTGGCGATTGCCTGGCCTGACACGGTGGTCACCCTCCTGGATCGAGGGGGTCGAAGGATTCGGCTTCTCCACAGGGCTGTACGCAGCCTGGCGTTGACGAATGTGGCAATCGCCCAGGGAGACGCATTCTCGGTGGCCGACGAGTGGGCCGGTCTCACGTTTCGCGGCTCGATCCCGCCACCCGAAGCCGTCGGTCTCAGCAATCGACTTCTAGAGCCAGGAGCCACGGCAGTACTGGGTCTCAGCAGGCGCCCGGAGGAGCCTGAGCGGGGCCAGGACCTCCTGTCGGTGGCGGCGGCCCTGGGGCTCGAAGCGGAGTTACGGAAAGTGCCAAAAGAAGTACTTGACGACCCTTCGTGGCTCCTTATCATGCGCTCGTGACTGACGAATCAACGATCGAGCACTCGCTCGAGGTCCCATCTACCGATTATTCGACCCGGGACTCCGATGATCCGGTAACTCCGAGAACCACCATCGTCGCCATTGCCAACCAAAAAGGTGGAGTTGGCAAGTCAACAACCGCAATCAACCTCGGCGCTGCCTTGGCTCTACAGGGGGAACGGATCCTGATTGTAGATCTCGACCCACAAGGCAACGCCAGTTCTGGTCTGGGAATCGACCGCGGGTCCATTCTCAAATCGATCTACGATGTGCTCATCTCAGACATGCCCGTCGAGGACGCGATCGAGCCGACCAGCGTTCGCAACCTTCACCTGGTACCGGCCACAATCGACCTGGCCGGGGCAGAAATAGAGCTAGTGGCTGCATTTTCCAGAGAGCACCGTCTCCGCATTGCCCTCAAGGCGCTCGATGACCGCTATGACTTCGTCATCGTCGACTGTCCTCCGTCGCTGGGCCTTCTCACCATCAACGCCTTCGCGGCCGCTGATGAGTTGTTGATACCGATCCAGTGTGAGTATTACGCCCTCGAGGGTGTAGGTCAGTTAATGCGCAATGTTGACCTGGTCTCGAGAAATCTCAACCCGGGATTGGAGGTCGAAGGTGTTGTTTTGACGATGTTCGACGGGCGGACCAACCTATCGTCGGATGTGGTGGCCCAGGTTCGAGAACATTTCGGGGAGACGGCCTACGATACCGTGATCCCGAGGACGGTAAGACTGTCCGAAGCCCCCTCATATGGTGAGCCCATCGAGGCATTCGACGAAATGAGCCGGGGCGCCATTGCTTACAGGGAGTTAGGTCGAGAGTTCAGGAGGCGACATGGCCGAGACTAAAAAAAGGGGGTTGGGTCGAGGGCTGGAGGCTCTCTTTCCTGCTAGCCAGGAGGTGGTCGGATCCGGATACGCCATGATCGATCTCGATCGGATCAAGCCCAACGCGAGCCAGCCGAGGACCAAATTCGATCAGGAGGCGTTGCAGGGCCTGGCCGAGTCGATTGCCGAAATCGGCGTTCTGCAGCCGGTCGTTGTGAGAGCGGCAGATGACGGTTTCGAGTTGGTCGCCGGCGAGCGCAGGTGGCGAGCGGCCCGTTTGGCGGGGCTGGAGGCGATTCCGGTGGTGGTTCGGGACCCCGATGACGAAGGCTGGCACAACCTGACCGAGGCGCTAGTTGAGAACGTCCAGCGTGAGGATTTGAGCGTGTTGGACCAGGCGGCCGCCTACAGCCAGCTCATGGAAGATTTTGGTTGGACGCACGAGGAGGTTGGCAAGAGGGTGTTCAAGAGCCGCTCGACGATCACCAACGCGGTGCGACTGCTGCAGCTGCCTGCCGGCATCCAGGGGATGGTGGAGCGGGGCGAGCTGACTGGTGGTCACGCCAAGGCGTTGTTGGGAATCGAGGACCAGGCGTATGCCGAGCATATAGCCAAGCGAGCGGTTGCCGACGGCTGGTCAGTGCGAATGGTCGAAGAAGCGGCCCGTGCTCGATCCGGGGGGAGTGGCAAGGCAAAGCCTAAACGTAAGGCTAAAGGTGGAGCCGCCCGACCCGCCGAGATAATTGCTCTCGAGCAGCGCCTGGGAGAGTATTTGGCCACCGACGTGAAAATCGACTACAGGGGCAAAGGGGGCAGGGTGCTGCTCGGTTTCGATTCCCTTTCTGAGCTGGAGCGGATTTATCGAGCGATGCTCGGTAGCCCCTAACCCGCTGCCAGGAAATCCTGCAGGGCGAGGGCAACAGCCTTTCCGAGGGCCTCGTCGAGCGGCTGAGTCGCTATCAGAATTGCCGGTGCGCGGGTTTCCCGCAGTATGGGGGCGGATCGGCCCTTCGAAGGTAGGTCGAGGCTTCTAGCGACATGCTGCCCGAGGCGGGCGCCAACCTCGCTGTGACTTGTAGCTGTGGCGAAGTGGAAAACCCCGGGCTCTCCAGGCTGGGGATCGATGAACCCGACTACGAAATCGGCGCCAACCTCGTTGCAGTGACGGGCCCGCAATGACTCTTCTGCCCATACGTCCTGTGACCTGGAAATAATTGGCACAGCGGCGAAGTCGGTGAGGGCGGCGACGGCGCCGACCGCTGCGGCCCAGGCTTCCTGCGCCTCCTGCTTGACGCGGCAGGCGGGGTCGACACAAACTCGAAGACCGGCAATCGACCGGGGGTGCTCTCTGAGCCAAAGTCGCTCGGCCACTGCATGCCGTCCGGCCTCGCCGATCGCCCGACCGACTCGTCCGAGCTCGGCGAGGACTACGGGACCCGCAATTCCATCTTCTGCCAGTCGACGACTTTCCTGAAACTCGATGACGCCCCGCTGACTATCAGGTCCGAAAATGCCGTCTTCCTTGCCGGTGTCGAACCCGAGGAGGTTCAAAGTGTGCTGGAGGGTTTCGACATCATCGCCTCGCATCACGGGGCGGCGATAGTAGAGAATCCGGTCGCCCACGACCCGGCCCGCTTCGACGAGTTGCCGCCAGGTATCGGGCCCAACTACGCCGTCGGCCGCCACCCCGCGGCGTTCCTGAAAGGCGCGGACCGCCGAAGTCGTTGCGTCGTCGTAGGTGCCGGTGGGTTTGACGTCATAACCGAGCCCTTCCAGGCGCAGCTGGATATCACGGATGGGCTCACCAGAGTCATGGCGACGGTATTGGCGCATCGGAGCCATGGTAGGTCGAGAACGCGAAAACTGGCTATTCAGACGCCTGAAAAGGGTGGTGGCCGACGCAAGTCCGGGAGTGGGAGGGCCGGCCGGATGCCGGAGAACCCCGTTGCCGCCTGCTGGGCGACGCGCAAAGGGCCGGGGTGGTGGTCCCGGCCCTTTGCGGTGGGGTGGGGGAGGATCTTTGGTTAGAGGAACTCGGCAAGCTCGTCGAGCAGAGCAGCCTTGGAACGGGCGCCCACCAGACGCTTTTTCTCGACGCCGTCCTGAAACAGGATCAACGTCGGAATGCTCATGACGTCGTAGTGCATGGCGCTGTGCGGGTTCTCGTCCACATTGAGCTTGGCGATCGAGATCGAGTCTTGCTCGTCTGCGACTTCCTGCAGGATGGGGGCAACCATCCGGCAGGGTCCACACCATTCAGCCCAAAAGTCGACCAGGACCGGCTTGTCAGCGCTGATGATCTCTTCGAACGATGCGTCGTTTGCGGTAATCGTGTTATCAGACATAGTGGCTGGCCTGCGGCCTCCACCTCCTTGACTTATGATTTTCTACTTGCAATAACAGAAAATGGGGATCTTTATTCCTGCTCGGCAAGCCAGCGTTCAGCGTCGATAGCTGCCATGCAGCCGGTGCCGGCAGCGGTTATCGCCTGGCGATAGGTTGAGTCGGCGACGTCCCCGGAGGCGAACACTCCCTCCACGGAGGTCTGGGTGCCGGGCCCCGGTATGAGGACGTAACCGACGTCGTCGAGGTCGAGCTGGCCGACGAAGAGGTCGGTATTGGGGTTGTGTCCGATCGCCAGAAACAACCCATCAGTCTTGAACTCGGAAACCTCGTCGGTTTCGACATTACGGATTGTCAAGCCGGTCACCTGGTCGTCTCCGAGAACACCCTCTATAACTGTGTTCCAGAGAACCTCCACCTTGTCGTGCTCGAGGGCCCTCCGGACCATGATCTTCGAGGCCCGGAACTCGTCGCGGCGATGGACGAGCGTCACTTTGGACGCGAACTTGGCCAGAAAGAGCGCTTCTTCCATTGCCGAGTCGCCCCCACCCACGACGGCCACTTCGACGTCGCGGAAAAAGAAACCGTCGCACGTAGCGCAAGCGGAAACGCCGTGACCCCGGAGGCGTTCTTCATCGGGAAGACCGAGCCACTTGGCGCTGGCCCCGGTGGAGATGATGATGCTCTCCGCCTGGTACTCATCGGCGTCGACCCACACCTTGAAGGGCCGGCTGGAGAAATCCACTGCGGTGACGTCCGCTGTGACGATCCGGGTGCCAAAGCGCTCGGCCTGCTTGCGGAACTGCTCCATGAGCTCCGGCCCCATGATTCCGTCGGGAAACCCCGGGTAGTTCTCGACGTCGGTGGTGAGCATCAGCTGGCCGCCGGCAGCGAGGCCCTCGATCATCAGCGGCTTCAAGTCGGCGCGGGCGGCGTACACCGCAGCAGTTAGACCGGCGGGGCCGGATCCGATGATGAGAACCCTTTCGGTCATGAGCCTTCCTTGGCTGGACGGGTGCGAATAATCCATAAGAACAATCCGACCGCCAGTAATAGTCCCGCCAGCACGGCATATGCCGGGGTCACGCCTATCACTGATGAGAGGAGGCGGAACAACCCGATTCCAAGAAAAATGGCCGCCAGGCTCCCCAACGAGGCCGCGACGAACCACAGGGCAGCCATCTTGGTCCACTGCGCGATTCGATCGACTGTAAGGGCCCGTACCCGACCCGCGGTGGTTTCGAGTAGGTCAGCGAGCTTGGCCGGAAAATCGTCCATGGTCGACCGAGCCTACTAGTCCGCCGCACAAATAAACACTGCGCTATTTCCACGAGAAACCACTACAACTAGCTGGCGACTCAGCGGGGAGTTGTCGCCAGCTCTACGCAGGTCTGCGAGTTGTATATGCGGATAGCCGCCTCGTCATCGACGGCGTCGGTCTGGAAGCCGATTGCGTCTGTGTAGCCATCAGCGTCCTGCCCCCGGTACATGAGGGTGAAGGCCTTGACGAGAAACCCTGGCAGGGCATCAAGCGCTGCCACCTCGAAACAGGCCAGATCCTCAACCGCCGCCAGGTCCACGGCTGCGGATTCGGTGACAAAGCGAGCTACGTCTTCGAGGTCGGACTCTACGGTGTCGGCATTGACCCACGGAGCCTGCGGCACAGCTAGCTCAGAAAACGCGCGGCCTAGAAGGGTGGTGGTTTCCTCCGGCGGCGGGGCATCGTCGGCCAACGCGTCGAACAATTCCTCTGTCAGATCATCTGCGGCAGACGACTCCCCGCCGGCAATGGAAGTGTCGGCGGTGGCAGCGGCGAGTGAGGTTGCGGTGTCCGAGCTATCAGAAGAACCTCCTTGCAGCTGAGTCCCTACCGCGACGACTCCCAGGAAAAGGGCCGCGACAGTGGCGGCGGAGGCAAAACGCATCCAACGGATCGTGCGGACGCGTTGGGGGGTGGGCCCGGTCGGGACCGTGATCTGCGTTGCGTCGAGCTCCCGGGTGATGTCAGAAATGCCCTCCGTAACCCGGCGGCGCAACCGCCCCCTCTCAATGTCGGTCATGACGGGCCGTTCGGTTTTGGCGACCGCGCCCAGGAGGAGGCGGTGAGCCGCCAGTTCCCTTCGAGCCTCCTCCGACAGGGAGGCCTCTGCCCGGCGCGCTTCCTCCTCGGGGAGTGAGCCCGAGGCGAGCTCAACTATCAGTTGCTCTTCGTGGCTATTCATGGTCTTTCTTTGGAGGGTTGGAAACAGGTGAAAGGTTCCCGAGCTTTTCAGCCAGGATCGACCGGCCTCGAAACACTCGCGACTTCACCGTGCCGATGGGCACTTCGAGTATCTCCGCCACGGTCTCGAGAGAATGGCCCTCGAAGTCCACTAACACCACGGCGGCCCGGAAGTTCTCGGACAAACCGGCGAGGGCCCTGGACAGGTCTGGCCGCAGCTCGGCCCCCTCGATCTCGTCGGCTGAGCGAGGATCGGCCGGGTCGGTTCCCTCGGGGAGGGTGTCGGCCCGCCGCCGCTTCTGGCGTCGCAGCTGGTCGTAGCAGGTGTTGATTGTCACGCGGTACAACCAAGTGGAGAAAGCGGATTTCCGATGAAAGCGATCGGCCTTGCGGTAGAGGGTCAGGAACGTTTCCTGGGTGGCGTCGAGAGCTGCCTCCCGATTTCGCATCATGCGCATGGCGATGGCGAATACCCGGCCCTCATGTGAGCGCATCAGCTCGTTGAAGGCGTCCTGATCTCCGGCAATGAATCTATCGAGAAGCTCGAGGTCTTCGCTCACGTTGAGAACCGTACTTCGTAGATGAATGAGTAGTAAAAATCCCGGGGCGGGTCGTCATCCGACTGGCCCTGGGGCGTGAGTTGTGTGAGCCACAGGAGCCAGAACCCGCCTCGTCTGGCGGGCAGGGCGGCGGTGACGTGAGCCCCGGTGTCGGCCGACGGGGCGGGGACCACACCTGATGCGATAGTTTCCCAGCCGGCAATGTCGGCAGGCAGCGTGGCGGCCCAGCGCACCTCCCAGCCGGTCGCCTCGCTGGCATCGAACTCGATCCGGCTCGGCATGCGATTCAGCACGAATGTGACGCCTACTCCTGGCTTGATGAGCTGAATAGGCGCGAAGTAGCGCTCGGTTCGCCAGGAAGTGGTGATGTCACCATCTGTGAGATTCGGCAGCTCGCTATCCCTCTCTCCATCCTGGGAGGGATCCAACACGTCGACCACGAGAACCTCGAGTGGGGCGAGCGTCGTACTTGTGGTGGTCGTGGCCGCGATAGTGGTTACAGGTGGATCCGGCAGGTCGAAGGGGGTCACATCGTCGTCATGGCCGAACGGGCCGAGGGCGATGATCCCCAGCCCCAGTGCCAGGAGGCCGGCGGCCGGCGCCAGCCAGCGCCATCCCCAGGTGTGGGTCCGGGGCGGGGCGGGAGACGTAGGGGAGCTTCGCAGCCGGGCAGCAAGTTCCACGGCGGAGATCTCACCCTTCCTGGCTTCGTCCAGGGCCTCGTCGACGAGGGGGTGAATGCCGTCCGTCAACTGTGACGGCGGCGGTCCAGCCTCTCCCAATCCGGTCAGCGCTGATTGCAGCACCAGCGCCAGCGCCGAGACATCTTCGGCAGGATCGAGCCCATGGCCGGTGCGGGCGAACGATGTCAACTTGGCGGGGTGAGCCGCCGAGAAGGTGACGGCGTGGGTGTCAATCGCACCGTGAACCTGGCCTGCTTCGTGCAGAGCTCCCAGGGCAGACGCCAACCCGGCGGCATTGGGCAGAAATTCTTCCACCGGCATGCGCTGGCCTGCTTCCAGCCTGTCGGCGATGGTGACTCCACCGGTCCATTCACCCACCATCCAGGTGCTGGCACCGTCTGTGCCGGCCGCGTAGATCTCCACCAGATGCGGATGGCCGACCCCTGCCAGGGCTTTGACGTCGGCGAGAAATTCCTCGCGTCTTGCCGGTCCCACTTCAGGTCCGAGGAGCCTGACCAGGACCGGCCGATCAAGCGTCGAGTCGTTCGCCAGCCATTCCTCGATATCCCCGTCACGGCCGAGCCGGATCTCGAGCTGGTAACGATCGGGGAGTTTGGCTGCCATAGTTCAGCCGCGGCTGGCTGCGAACCCGACAAATCCGGGCCCGGTCTGGATGCCGAGCACGGGTCCCGCCAGGATCACGATTGGCGCAAATTTCGGGACGTGGTCCTGAGCGCGGGCGATGACACCCGCGACGTCGACCCCGTCGCCGTGGACCAGCGCCATCCGCCGGGCATCACTGCGGTCGCCAAGCCACTCCAGAAGGGTCGTCAGCGATCTAGTCCGGGTGGGGCTGCTTGCCAGGACCTCGACTGTGCCGCGGTTGATTGTGACGAGAAACCTGGTATTAACGATCCGTCCAAGGAAAGCCTGGACCGGGCCGATCCGCCGGTTCTTCCGCAGGATCTCCACAGCGTCTACGGTCCCAAGCAGCTCGGGTCGATTCCGGTGAGCGGCGGCAATAACGTCGTCCGTGCCGGCCCCGAGGTGGGCGGCTTCGGAAGCGGCAATCGCCATCATCCCCAGGACAATGGACGTGGTTGCACAGTCGACCACCCGCACCGGCAGGTCGACCTCTTCTACTGCTTTGACGGCAGCCGGGTAGCTGCCACCCCACTCCTCATTGCTGCTGCATAGGACCACGATCTCTTCTGCCCGGCGCGAGCCGCAACGCTGGTAGGCCTCTTTGAACGAGGCAACGGAAGGAGGGGTGATCGTCGGCGGCTCACGGGTTTTTTGGAACTTTTCCCAAAACGCTTTCGTGCTGAGGTCATGTCCATCGACGTAGCGGCGTTTTCCGAAGTGGATCGTGAGTGGTACGACCTCAATTTCGTGTTGCCCGGCCAATTGCGGAGGCAGGTCTGAGGAGGAGTCGGTGACAATTCCGATCCTGGAGCCGATCATGGGCTGACGCTATCACCGTATCTGAGTAGTTCCAGGCGATCCGGAAGTAGCTGGAATCCTTCCGAGATGTACATTTTCTGGGCGGCCTGATTGCCCGGTTTCGTGTTGAGAACGACTTGCCGGGCGCCACGGCGCCGGCACCAGCTGACGGATGACCGCGTTAGCGAACGTCCCAGGCCTTGCCGCTGAAAAGCGGGCGCGACGGCCAGCCGCTGGAGGTAGCCGGTTGCCGCGGAAACTCCGACGATGGCGTAGCCGGCGAGCTCGGCTCCGCCGCCCGGGGCGCTGATGCCGAGCATGGCGGTCGTTCCCGCCGACTTCATGGCCTCGTTGAGTGCCGGCAGCTCCGCTTGCCAGTCGGCGCCGAACGCGGCTCCGTCGATCTCGATAATGCGAGCCCAGTCGGGATGGTTGACCTCCGCGACCGGGATCTGTGGAGGTGACTCTGTGTTTATCGATTTGCGAAGGAGTTGAAGGGATGTGTACCCACGGTATCCGGCTGCCAGCCAGGGTTGCTGTGAGGAGGGCATCAGTGGGGGAGAGATGACGGCTGGTGGCCCGAACTCGAGGGTTTGAGCGGTGGCTAAGCCGAGAAAGTGAGCGCTACCCCGTACCAGGCGCAAGTACGCCTCGGGTCGATTCCGATTCCAGGGACGGGCGTGAGCGCGAGCCCAACCTTTGGTTATGGCAATGGGGTTGGGCCACTCGCCGGTGACTCGCATCAGGCGTCGAGCGCTTCGGCGAGAGCTGCCCGTTCATTGGCGTAAGTGAGACGGTCGAGGGCTTCACCCGGCTCCAGAAGGACGACCTGGTCGACCTCATCGTCATGACCTCCCGGGTCTCCGCCCACACAACGCATGCGGTAGAAGTCGACTCTCTTGTGCACGCGGTCGCCTGCTCTATCGATGAACCAATAATCCACTGTGGTGCAGGCCCGTGATCCAAGCACCTCCACTTCCAGCCCGGTTTCCTCTTCTACCTCCCGGCGGGCAGTGTCGATCGGGGCCTCCCCGGGCTCAGGGTGGCCTTTAGGCAAGCCCCAGACGAGTTGGCCTCGCATATTCTTGGTGCGAATGAGGGCGACGCGGCCTTCGCTGTCGGTTGCGATTCCGCCTACGGAGAAGTCGTTGCGCATGAGTCGGTCGTGCCAGAGTAGCCGGGATGAAACTGTTGCATTCAACGCATCCGCAGTTCGCTCTGCATAGCAATGGGCCAAATCATCCCGAGCGGCCGTCGCGACTGGACGCAGTTATGGCCGGCGTGCGATCAGATCCGGCGGTTGAGGTGATTGAGGTGGAGGCTCCGCAGATCGATCGAAAGATCTTGGAGAATGTCCACTCACGGGGATATATCAAAGCAATTGAGGATCTCTGTGCTGCCGGCGGCGGTCATCTCGATCCCGACACGAGTGCTGTCAGAGAGTCCTGGGAGGCGGCTCTGCGGGCAGCGGGGGCGGGGATTGACGCCATTGCCAGGCTCCGGGCCAACGAGGCCGCGGCGGCATTTCTCAGCATTCGCCCTCCCGGCCACCACGCACTGTCAAGCCGGGCGATGGGTTTCTGCCTCTTCAACAACGTGGCAGTGTCCGCGGCATCACTGCTGGCGAATGGGGAGCGGGTTGCCATCGTGGATTGGGATGTGCACCACGGCAACGGCACTCAAGCAATGTTCTATGACGCCGCCGACTTGCTGTACATGTCGTTTCACCAGTTCCCCGCTTATCCCGGAACGGGCTGGCTCGACGAGCTGGGTGAGGGGCCTTCGCGGGGAACAAATGTGAATTTTCCGTTTCCACCTGGAACGGGGGGAGATGTCTACCGGGAGACGCTGAACCTTGTCGTCCCTATGCTGACCCAGTTCCACCCGGATTGGATACTGGTAAGCGCCGGATACGACGCCCACACCGCCGATCCTCTGGCCGACATCCACCTACGTGAGTCTGACTACAGCCAACTGGCAGCCGCGGTGTCTGCGACTGCTCCCGCCGGTCGTCTGATCTATTTTCTCGAGGGCGGTTACGACCTGGCGGCCCTGGAAAGCTCGGTGGCGGCCACGATTATCGGCACGGCAGGTCGCCCCTTGACGGGCGAACCACTCTCGTCGCCCGATGTGGCCTGGCATGTCTTCGAGCAGGTTGCGCTCTCACTGGCCTCTGAGTTCGACTTTTGACCCGGCTGGGCGGCTAGCGTCAGCATTCACAACGGGAGCGGGCGTGAGCGAAGAGCGGGAAATCTTGACGTGGTCTGATTTTGGGACCGGAGTGCGTCAGCTGGCCCAGATGATCACCGAATCCGGATATCAGCCCGACATCATCCTCGGAATAGCGCGCGGGGGGTTGATCCCGGCAGGATCGCTGGGGTATGCGTTGTCTGTCAAGAACACCTATGTGATCAATGTCGAGTACTACACCGGCGTCGACGAGCGTCTTGAGGTCCCGACCATCCTGCCGCCATATCTGGAGCTGGTGGACCTCGAGCAAGCCGACGTACTCGTTGTTGACGACGTAGCCGACACCGGCCACACCCTGCAGATGGTTTACGAATTCGCGGTGAGGAAGGTGGCCACCGCCAGGACCGCAGTGCTTTACGAGAAGCCTCGCTCGGTCATCAAGTCAGATTACGTCTGGCGCCGTACCTCCCGATGGATCAACTTTCCCTGGTCGAGCGAAGCGCCGGTGGCGTTGCCGAAACATGGCAAAGCCGTAAGCGATGCCTGAATCAACACCGGCAGGCCAATAGGTAAAGGGTCGCCGGTCCTTTTCCGATAGATCAACTGGAACAGAGGAGTTTCTGGTGCCCTCACTTGACGATCTATTGGCGAAAATGCTCGAGGTTCGGGGCTCAGACCTGCACCTGAAGGTTGGCTCGCCTCCGATTATTCGTATCGATGGTCAATTGCAGCCCATTGATATGCCGTCACTCACGCCATCCGACGTCGAGTCCTACGCCCAGAGCATCATGCCGCCCCGGGCTGTGGCCAGTTTTCGTGAGGAGCACGAGTCAGATTTTGCCTACGGCAAGCCGAATCTCGGTCGTTTCAGGGTGAACGTCTATCGCCAGCGCACCTCGATGAGCATTGTTCTGCGAGCGGTGCTGCCCGCCTCAAAGAGTTTCGAGGAGCTGGGCTTGCCTCCGGTATTGAAGATGATGTCCCAGAAACGCAATGGATTGATACTCATAACCGGCCCGACCGGCAGCGGGAAGACCACGACTATGGCCTCCATCGTCGACTTCATCAACAGCAACCGCCGGGTCAACATCATCACCATCGAAGACCCCATCGAGGTTCTTCACCCCGACAAATTGGCCATTGTCTCTCAGAGAGAAATCGGCGTAGACACGGTCGATTTTGCCCAAGCACTGCGCCGGGTCCTTCGCCAGGACCCGGACGTCATCTTGATAGGTGAAATGCGTGACAGGGAAACCGCCGAGGCCGCCTTGATGGCTGCTGAGACCGGCCACCTCGTGATCTCGTCGCTACACACGATTGATGCCGGCGAGACCATTAATCGCATTCTCGACTTCTTCCCACCCTTCCAGCACAAGGCGGTGCGCCTCGGCCTGGCAGGAAGCATCCAGGCCATCCTCAGCCAGCGGCTGATTCGCAAGGCGGACGGCGTGGGCCGGATTCCGGCCATCGAAGTCCTGACCATGACCCCGCGCGTCTACGAGCGGATTGTGGAAGAGGACAAGACGGTGGAGATCAAAGAAGTCATCGAGGAGGGTGATTTCTACGGCATGCAGACTTTCGACCAATGCCTTCTCGAGTTGTTGCGGTCTGGTGAGATCAGCTACGACGAGGCATTGGCCAATGCCACCATGCCGTCGGACTTCAAGATCCGCATTCAGAGCGAAGGCCTGCTAGGCCGCGCCAGCGCGTAGCAACCAGCGAACCGGACCTTCCCCGGCTCTGGTGCCTATTCTCGGAGCATGTTGCCCGACAGGGTTCAGCAACTGCTCGAACCTCGATCCCATGCCATGCAGATGGCCGCTCTGTTCCACGAGGCCGGTCATGAGCTGTTTCTCGTCGGCGGGAGCCTGCGCGATTTCATCCTCGGGCGTGACCACCAGGATCTCGATTTCGCCACCGGGGCTCGGCCCGACGAGATCAAGGACATCGTTTCCGGGTGGGCCAACGATCTCTACACAGCCGGCGAGGAGTTTGGCACCGTGGGGGTCATTAGAGACGGCAACGTCTTCGAGGTAACCACCTTTCGCAGCGAGACATACCGGGAGGACACTCGCAAACCCACTGTGGAGTTCTCGGACGAGATCAGTGAGGATTTATCGCGCCGGGATTTCACAATCAATGCCATGGCGTTGCCGCTGATCCCCGGGGGCGATGCCCCGACTCTGGTGGATCCCTGGGGAGGCCTGGCCGATCTCGGGGCAGCGGTGCTGCGCACACCTCAATCTCCTGAGGTTTCCTTCACCGACGACCCGTTGCGGATGCTCCGCCTCTATCGGTTCGTGGCCACCCTCGGTTTCGGAATCGGCGAAGGGGTTGAGGCGGCAGTGAACGACATGGCCGGGCGGCTTTCCATTGTGAGCGCAGAGCGAATTAGAGACGAGTTTTCCAAGCTCATGGTCGCACCCGAGCCCGGCGAGGCTCTAGCCGGTTTAGTGGACAGTGGGCTGGCGGCACAGTTCATCCCCGAGTTGCCGGCACTCGCCCTCGAGCAGGATCCAATCCATCGCCACAAGGATGTCCTGGCCCACACCCTGGCTGTCGTTGACACAGTTAACGCCGACCTGGTGGAGCGTTTAGCGGCGTTGTTTCACGATGTTGGCAAGCCGGACACACGGGAGTTTGGAGCGAGGGGAACAGTGAGTTTTCATCATCACGAGGTGGTCGGAGCCCGGATGACCCGCCGGCGGCTGCGAGCCCTCAAATACCCCAAGCAGGTCGTGGAGAACGTCAGCGATCTGGTTTACCTCCATATGCGCCCCCATACCTTCAAGATGGGTTGGACTGATCGAGCGGTGCGCCGTTACGTGCGCGATGCCGGGCCCCTTCTCGAACGTCTCAACGAGCTCGTCAGGGCCGACGTCACGACACGTAATGAGAAACTGGAACGTCAGATCCACAAGCGCATTGACGAGCTCGAGGAGCGCATTGTTGATCTGCGCCGGCGTGAAGAGCTGGATGCCCTGCGGCCTCCGATTGATGGCCACGCGGTGATGGCGCATTTGGGGATCGGTCCAGGGCGCCGGGTGGGCGTTGCTATGGACCTGCTAATGGAGTATCGAATCGACGAAGGTCCCTATACGCCCGAGCAGGCATATGCCCTGCTCGACACCTGGGTGAAGGACGGCAAGATCTAGGAGGCCGGTCGGTAATGCAGGTCACGTATCTCGACGGCCGGTCATCACCATTCGCAGCGTCCTCGGCCTCGCCATTCCACCCGAGGAGTGACGAAACCTCGTCCTTGCGACTGGCGCGTCCGACCGCCGATCTACGCAACGGCATCACCGACCACCCTCCAGGCGCCCGCGTTCTGCCAGACTGCTGGCTCCCAACATGTAGAGGAATGTCATGGCCGTGTTACTCAATAAGGGCTTCTCCGGATGAAGAAGGTCGTTCTGGCCTACTCGGGTGGCCTCGACACGTCTGTGATACTCCACTGGCTCATAGAAGAGCGGGGCCTCGAGGTAATCACCTATACCGCCGACGTCGGCCAGGGTGAGGGGGTGGCCGACGCTCGTGACAAAGCGCTTGCCACCGGAGCCACAGAGGCGATTGTTGAGGACCTTGTCGGCGAGTTCGCATCCGACTTTGTCTTCCCGGCGTTACGGGCCAATGCGATCTACGAGGGCTATTACCTATTGGGAACCGCCCTGTCGCGCCCGGTGATTGCCAAGGGCCTGGTGGAAGCAGCGGCTGCCACCGGTGCCGACGCCATATCCCACGGCGCCACCGGCAAGGGCAACGATCAGGTGCGATTCGAGCTGAGTGCGATGGCGCTCAATCCGGAGATTCGAGTGGTAGCGCCGTGGCGGGAGTGGGATATGCGAGGCAGAGCCGACCTCATTGAATACGCCGAAAGAAACGGGATCGAAGTCCCGGCAACACCGGAGAAGCCGTACTCGGTGGACGCCAACCTGCTTCACGTTTCCTACGAGGGCGGAGTGCTGGAGGATCCGTGGGAGCCGCCCCCTAAAGGCATTTTCGAGCGCACGGTTGATCCTGAAGAGGCCCCGTTCGAACCGGAGACAGTGGACGTCACGTATGCCAACGGAGATCCGGTCGAAATAAACGATGTTGCCCTCGACCCGGCCGGGATCCTCGAGCTCGCCAACGATATCGGGGGCCGGCACGGTGTCGGCCGGGTCGATCTGGTCGAGAATCGATTCATCGGCATGAAGAACCGCGGCATATATGAGACGCCGGGTGGCACTTTGCTCCATCACGCCCATCGGGCCGTCGAATCCCTGACCCTGGATCGCGAGGTTCTGCACCTCCGTGACGAGCTGATCCCCAAGTATGCCGCCATTGTCTACAACGGGTTCTGGTATTCGCCTGAGCGGGAGCTGTTGCAGCAGACGTTCGATGCAATCCAGGAGCCCGTGAGCGGCACGGCCCGGCTCAAGGTCTACAAGGGATCGGTGATGGTGCAGGGCCGGCGGTCCGATCGGTCGTTATACGACCCGGCGGCGGCCACTTTCGAGGCCGACGATGTGTACGACCAGGGTGACGCCGGGGCCTTCATCCGCTTGCAGGCGCTTCGCCTCCGCAATATTGCCCGGCGGCAGCGCTGATGTGGGGAGGGCGCTTCTCGGAGTCACCGGCTGAGGCACTGTGGCGCTTCACGGTGGACGAGAGCGACCGGCGGCTGCTGGGAGACGACGTGGCCGGGTCTCTGGCGCACGTCAAGATGTTGGGGGCCAGCGGCATTCTCGACCCGGCCGACGTCGATTCGATCGTGGGCGGGCTCGAAGAGATTCAAGTGTCCGAAGCCGCCGGCACCTTCGAGTTTCAGGACGGGGACGAGGACGTGCACAGCGCAGTGGAACGCCGCCTCTACGAGCTGGTAGGCGATGCAGCAGGGATGCTCCACACCGGAAGGTCTCGCAACGACCAGGTAGCCCTTGATATGAGGCTCTATCTGCGGCGCTCCGGCGAGGAGCGGATTCGGGATCTGGGGGGGTTCGTCTCGCTTTTGCTGGGCCTGGCCGAGAGGGTTGGCGACTCGGTGGTTGCTGCCTACACCCATCTGCAACAGGCTCAGCCCATCCGGTTGGGCCACCACCTCCTGGCCTATGGCTGGCTTGTCTTGCGCGACATTGAACGTTTCGAGGAGATAGGCGCCCGGCTCAATGTCTCTCCGTTGGGCGCAGGGGCCGTGGCGGGCAGCAGCCTTCCGTTGCAGCCAGAACTGGTCGCAGACGAGCTTGGGTTCGCAGCTACATTCGAGAATTCGATTGATGCGGTGGGGGCCCGGGACGTGATCGCCGAATATGCGTTCTGCTGTGCCCAGGCGATGACGAATCTCAGTCGCCTGGCCGAGGAAGTGGTGCTGTGGTCAACTGGTGAATTCGGCTGGCTGACCCTCAGCGACTCGTACGCCACCGGCTCATCGGCGCTGCCCCACAAGAAGAACCCCGACATCGCCGAGCTGGTGCGGGGCCGGGCGGCGGCGGTAGCAGGCGATCTGGCGACCCTCCTTGGCATCCAAAAGGGCTTGCCTCTCAGCTACAGCCGGGACCTGCAAGAAGACAAGCGGGCCGTGTTCCACGCCGACGACACGTTGGCCTTGGCCGTTCCCGCGCTTGGCGGGCTGCTGGAGACCGCCCAATTCCATCCGCCGGAGCCCCGGTCCCAAACGGTGGCTCTCGACCTCGCCGAGGCCCTGGTAGGCAAAGGCGTGCCGTTCCGGGAAGCCCATGAAGCGGTCGGCAAGCTGGTGACGGCAATGGGTGGGGTGGACCTGAGTGAAGCGACGGCTTCCCAACTGGCGGCTGCCCACTCTCTCCTCGAGCCGGGGGATCTGGTGACTACGGCCGAGGCAGCTTCCCGGCGGGGTCCCGTCGA
>JAUXLW010000119.1 GCA_030623545.1 Acidimicrobiia bacterium
AGGAGCAAATCCCCTCCTGCGCAGCGCAGCGGAGTGGGAGGGGAAAGCGAGCGAAGCGAGCAGGGGTGGGGTCGTGCCCACCAACGGCACCCTGAGAGGAGTGTTGGACGCGTGGCATCGATGACACACAATCAGGCACCGCGCGCACCAAGCCCTCAACGCACACAAGGCCGGACACGAAGGTGCGTTGACGGTGCACCACCCGGGCAGTGTGAAACGTGCAGCAACGATCCTTCCCGGATCAGTGCTCTCTCACGACTGCCGTTGTTGGGAACGACCCACCCCCGACCCCTCCCCACGGGAGGGGCGCACACATTCGCCGCTTGTTGGGAACCACCCACCCGCACACAGTCGGCGTTGTTGGGAACGACGCCTCTCAGTCCGAAGTCAGCTGGGCAACGCGGAGCGGGAAGGGCTCCTCGCCGTTGAGGGCTGTCGTCAGAGTGGCGGCGTTTTCGTCGCCGGCCTGCTGATTGCTTTTGACCGCATAGCCATCCGCTCCTTGCAAGACCAGGAAGGCCTGCTCGTCGGCTTCGAGGGCGAAACGGTCGGGATCTGTGAAGAGCCGGGGCTTGATCTGAGCCGGATCTCCGGTCTCGGGACAGAACGTCAAGCAATTGCCGCATTCGTTGCACAACTCCACCAGCACGAAATACTGCTGGCGGGCATCGAGTCCCAGCTCCTCCGGTGTGGCAAGGCGAAAGAAGGCATCGTTGGGACAAACGGTGACGCAGAAGTTGCAGGCCACGCAGTCCCACATCTCCAGGTCGTGTTCCACAGCCCGGGGGAGCTTGAGGTTCCCGTCTTTGCGGTAGACCTCGTTGCGCTCGGGATCGTGCAAGCCCGCGACGTAGGCGTCGACTGCTCCCGTCCGGCTCTCGGCCTGCGCCGCCTCCTGGGAATGGCGGTGCCAGGCATTGAGATCGGTGCAGCCGGCTTCTTCCATAGCCTTCTGCAGGTTCTTGAGCATCGGCTTGAGGCGCCCGTATCCGCCCGGCTTGAGCAGATCGGAGCACACGGTCAGCGGTGCCAGGCCCAGGCCGGCGGCTTGTGCCATGTTGTCCTTGTTGAGGCCGGCCGAAAAGCTCACCTGGACTGAGCCGTCTTGACCGTCCACCCGCAGCTTCCCCGGCAGAGCGCGGTTGAGCCGGTCGAGCAACGTGGTGGTCACAACATGCAACGGCGGCCCGGACAGATACATTGTTTCGTCGGGCATCCACCCCTTGTGGTTCTCGACGACGAGGGTGTTGCTCAACTTGACTCCGAACTGACGCCCGTTCTCGGCCGCAAAGCTCTCCAACTCCTCGATCAGCTCGATACCGCGCTCGAACTGCAGGTCGGCGTCGAAATCGGACTGGCGGAGCCGAACCTCGTCGAAGCCCAGTTCATCGTTGACGATGGCGCCGACATTGTCGAAGCCGAGGAGGGTGGGGTTGAGCTTGACGATGACATCGAGGCTGTGGCGGGTCATGAGGTGCTTGGAGATTCCTTCGATTTCGTCCGGTGGGCACCCATGGAAAGTCGACAGGGTGGCGGTGTCGGCGATTCGGGCCTTGAACGGGTAGTCCCGCCATTCGGTGAAGGGCTCGGGGATCAGGGGTCGAAAGCGGTCGATGACGGCCCCGGCGTCCACCATCGAGTCGATGTAGGCGCCAACTTCGGGCGTCGAGATTCCGGCAAGGTCGTACCCCACCGAGAGGTCGAAGATGTGGGGCCCGGGATCATCGCCCAGGTACGGCTTGAGCTCATCCCACCCGGTGAGGATGTCGATCATCATCCACGCCTTGACATACTCGTCGAGCGACTGGGGGATCTTCAGTTCCTGACTCCACTCGATGTTGTAGCCGATGGTCTGCATGTCGATGCAGGGTCGGCCGATCTCGAGCTCGTCGAGAATCTGCACGGTCTTCAGCTCGATCAGTCGCGAGCCCCCGAGCCACGACAGGACGATGTTTTCTGTGAGTTGGCTGTGGGGACCTGCCGCCGGGCCGACGGGTGTCGCGGCCGGCCGGCCGAGGAAGCTCATCGTCAGGTCGGGACCTTCCGACACGTTGAAGATTCGGGCAATCGGGAGATCAAAGATCCGCTTGCGGGTTCCCCACTCATATGCCACACGTCCCAGCAACACGTCGAGCGGCATCGGTGTGAGCGGTGGCTTGTGGTCCATTAGATCTCCTTGTTACAGCCTGGCAAATAATCGCTTGGCTTGCTCGCCGGCCTTGGCCCGTACCTCGGCGGGATCGACCCGGGTGGCAGCTCCATCCTCGAGCACTATCTCACCATCCATCTCGACTTGCAGGGGCCGTACTCCCGGCGTGAAGGCCAGGTGCCATGGATCCATTGGCTCATAGGACCATGTCACCCGGTCGTTGCGGGCTTCGGGCACCAGATCCCATCCGGTTTCCAGCCAGGCCCAGGAAGGGTCGGGAGTGGCGGTGACGTCCACCGACCGGTGCATCACATACGCCAGACGGAAGGACTCAATCATGTTGGCGCCGATCCCGTCGGTGCCAAGAGCCACCGGGTTGGAAAAGCGGGCCGGGTTGGCGTAGCCGACGGCATTGTTGAGGTTGGACCGGGGGTTGTGAAGGATGGTCCCCTGCAGATCGTGGTCGGTGGGCAGATGGACGCAGTGGGCCAGCAGCCACTCAGGACGAGTGAGCCCGGCCAGCTTTTGTGGGGCGTCGATGTCTTCAGCGCCTTCTGCCACGTGGATGTGAACTCCCGCTCCTAACTCGGTCGCGAGCGCGGCGGCCGCAGCCAGGGTCTCGTCTTCGCAGGTGAACGTGGCATGAATTCCAACCAATCCCCGGCCTCCTGCGGAAATAAACCGGCGATTCTCTTCGAGGCCTCTCCGGGCTCCGTCGGCGCCATGCCGGTCGGTGACGCCGTAGGCACACACCACCCTGACACCGACCGTGGCGCATGCCTCGGCGATGACATCCAGGCTTCCCTCGATGGCATTGGGGGACTCGTGATGGTCGATGATGGCGGTGGTGCCCTGCTCGAGAGCCTCGAGAGCTCCCAGCATTGCCGACCAGCGGATCATCTCCAGGTCGAGGGCCGCATCGAGCCGCCACCAGATTTGCTCGAGAACCTCCAGGAAGGTCGCCGCAGTCTTGGGTGGCGCAGGCATTCCCCGCGCCAGAGCCGAGTACAAATGGTGGTGGGCACACACCTGGCCCGGTGTGACCGCAGTCATCGGCTCGAATGCTTCACGCGATCACGGGATCCGGGCCACTCATTGGCAGGCTGTTACGCCACTTCCCGTCGACATCGTGGAGGGCTGCTGCCACAGCGCCGGCGGTCGGCACCAGCCCGATCTCTCCCACGCCTTTGATCCCGTACGGCGAGTTGGGCTGGGGGGCTTCCACCAGAATCACGTCGATCTGGGGCATGTCCTTCGGCCGGATGATTCCCAGGCTCCGCAGGGTCATATTGGTGGGCCTGCCCTCGTCGTCGGTTGGGAAGTCTTCCGACAGGGCATAACCGAGTCCCATGTGCACCGAACCTTCGATCTGGCCTTCACACAGCACAGGGTTGACGGCCTTTCCCACATCATGAGCCGCGACGACCCTTTCGATCTTGCCCGTGTCATGATCGGCGATTATGACCTGGGCGGCGTAACCGAAAGTGGAGTGGATGATGGGGTTTTCCACGTCGTCCTCTAGTGAGTTGGTCCAGTCGACCCGGTACTCGCCGACGTAATCCACTCCGATCTTGCGGCCGTCCTCGTTGGCTACCCGGCAGGCGTCGGCCACGGAGCCGGCTCCCATCAGCGTGCCTCGCGATCCCGTGGTCTGGCCTGCTCCGAGCTCCCGGGTCGTGTCGACGACCACTCTGATGTCCTGTGGGTCCACTCCAAGCTCTTCCACGGCGACCTGAAGAGCGACGGTATGGACCCCCTGGCCCATCTCGGTCCAGCAGTGGCGCACCTCGACGGTTCCGTCCTCTTCGAACCTGACGACGGCTTTGGCGATTTCCTTGAAGCCATTCCCGAGGCCGGAGTTCTTGATCCCCAGGCCCATACCGACGGCCTTGCCGTCGGCTCTGGCGTCGTCATAGACGGCCTTCACAGCGTCGAGGCATTGCCGTGCTCCCAGAGCGCCGTCATCCATGACTTGCCCCGGGCCCCAGACCACACCCGGTTCGACAACATTGCGAGAGCGAATCTCCCAGCCGCTGATCCCCACCTTCTCGGCGAGGCGATCGAGGGCGCCCTCCATGGCGAACTGGGCCTGGTTGGCACCGAATCCCCGAAAGGCCCCACACACCGGGTTGTTGGTGCGGGCTGCCGTTGATTCCACGTTGATGGTCGGCAGGACGTAGGGGCCGGAAGCGTGCCCGGCGGCCCTCTCCAGAACCTTCATCCCGACCGAGGCGTAGGGACCGGAGTCTCCGAGCATCCTGGCCCGCAAACCCGTCAGCTTCCCATCCTTGTCGCATCCCACCGCCAGGTCGATGCGGATGGGGTGGCGCTTGGGATGGAGTATCAGCGACTCTTCCCTGGTCAGGGTGCACTTGACGGGCTTGCCGAGCAGCCACGCGGCCAGCGCCGTCTGCGCCTGATTCGACATGTCCTCCTTGCCTCCGAAGGCACCTCCGTTGGAGACCAGCTCCACCACCACCTGGTCCGTCTCGATGCCGAGGACGCTGGCGATCTGGTTGCGGTCGTCCCAGACTCCCTGGCCCCCGCTGTAGACCATGAGGGTGCCATCCTCCTGCGGGACCGCCAGGGTGGACTCGGGCTCCAGAAAGGCGTGCTCGACTCTTTGTGTTTGGAACACTTCATTGATCACGTGGGCCGAGCCGGCGAGAGCAGCATCGACGTCACCTCGCTCATAGCGGGAAACGGACAGCACATTGCCGTCGAGGCCCCAAACGGCGTCCTCTTCGGAAGCGACGGCGACGGCAGGGTCGGTAAAGGGCCTGAGGACGTTGTATTCGATATCGATGGCGGCTGCCCCCTCGCGGGCTGCCACCACATCTTCCGCTACCACGAAAGCGAGGATGTCCCCCAGGTACGACGTCTTGCCGCCTTCAGGGATGAACACCGGCCAGTCGGTGTAGATGATTCCCACCCGGAGCTCACCGGGAACGTCGGCGGC
>JAUXLW010000004.1 GCA_030623545.1 Acidimicrobiia bacterium
CGCCGCCATCGTTTCTGTGCTCAAGCAGCCCAGAACGATGCGCTCCCTGGGCTGGTCGATGCGCAGCATCCACGAGCCCGACTGCGAGTGGAACAGCCCGACTTTCGACTCGATGGAAGGGTCGCGCTGGTCACCGGCGCTGCGAGAGGAATCGGCCGCGATGTCGCAAGAGGCCTCGCCGGGGCCGGGGCTGCCGTGGCGGCCGGCGTTCGCAATACGGCAGATGCCCGGGGCCTCTTAGACGACATCGAAGCGGCCGGGGGACGGGCGATGGCAGTTGAGCTCGATGTGACCAATCTCGGCCAAATCGAAGAGGCAGTTGATCACGTCGTCACCCGCCTGGGGCGCCTCGACATCCTGGTAAACAACGCCGGCCTGGGGACCAACCACCCGGCGACGGAGGTAACCGAATCCGCCTGGGACCAGATGATGGATGTCAACCTCAAAGGCCTGTTCTTCTGCTGCCAGGCTGCGGGGCGAGTCATGCTCGACCAGGGCACCGGCCGCATTATCAACATGAGCTCACAGGCCGGCGTGGTGGGGATTCGCGACCATGCCGTGTATTCAGCCTCGAAGGGCGGGGTCAACCTGCTCACCAAGGTGCTGGCTCTGGAGTGGTCCGATCGGGGCGTGACGGTGAACGCTGTGGCACCCACATTCGTCTACACGCCGGGCACAGCCGAGCGCCTGGATAACCCCGAGTATCTCAGTGCTGTGCTGGATCGGCTGCCGATCGGGAGAGTTGGAAGCACCACGGACGTAGCCGGGGCGATCATTTACCTTGCCTCGCCGGCCGGGTCACTAGTAACCGGTCATGTGTTGCTGGTCGATGGTGGATGGACGAGCCAGTAAGACGGGGTGCAGTTAGCGCCCCGAGTAGTTGTGTCGGGGACGATCGTTGCCGACTCCGGTAAATGCCATGGAGCCGAGCCGAGCCGGGCGCTCCCGATGGCAATGCTGGTGTGACTGCCTCCCACCATGGCGTCGAATCCCTCGATGCCCTCGCCCCGAAATACCGGGCGAACAAGTCCTGTTGGACCGCCCGACGGTGATGAGGTCGTAGCCGACTAGGCGAGCTCGTGTTCGGTGTGCGGACCCGCCCCCACCACGTGTTGATCGAAATCGATTGACGCCCCGGTAATGAGCCCTGAGGCGGGTGAAGCGTAGAAGGCGATGGTTCGGGCCACCTCGGCCGGCTCGATCAGGCGCCCGAAGGGCTGAGCGGCGCCGGCCTCTTCCAGCCATCCATCGGTGGCGCCGTGATACTTTCGCTGGATCTCGTCCTCGGCTGGAGTGTCCATCCACCCGGGATTGACGATGTTCACCCGGATCCGCCGTGCCGCGAGGGCGCCGGCAAGGTTCCGGGTCAGCGTCATCAGGGCCCCTTTGGAGGCGCAGTAGCTAGTGATGAACGGCGGCCCGCCGTGTCCGGCTATCGAGCCGACGTTGACGATCGCACCCTCGACCTCGTGTTCACGCATGTTGCGGACCACGCCCTGGATGAGAAAAAGGGGGGCCCGAACGTTGGTTGCAAAGATCCGGTCAAAGAAATCAGGGGCCGAATCCCATATCGTGTCCCGATCGGTCAGGGAGGCGGCATTGATGAGGGCGTGGATCGACCCAAAACGCTCTTCGGTTTCGGCGACGACTCGAGCCGGCGCGTCGGGTTCAGACAAGTCGGCGGCAATAAACAGCGACTCGGCGCCCAGGGAACCGAGCTTGGCCGCAGCGGCCGCGCCCTTTTTCCGGTTGCGACCCACGATGGCGATCCGCCCCAGTCCGCCGGAAATCATTTCTTTCGCGGTGGCCAGGCCCAGGCCCTGGGAACCGCCGGTGACGATGGCGGTCTGGTCGTTTGTGAAGAGCGTCATCGCCGGCCTTCAATCAATAGTCGGGATCCTCTCAAACGCCCGGCCGAGGGCTTCCGGGCCCAGCGCGGCATAACCGCCGTCCACCGCCAGGTCCGCCCCGGTCATGAAAGAGGACCGATCACCGGCTAGAAACACCACTGCGTCGGCAATCTCCTCAGGGTCGGCCAGGCGCCCCAGTGGCTGGAACTCGGCTGCCAGCTCGTCTCCTCGCTCCCGGGAACCGTAGCGGTTCGCGAGGGAGCGGCTCCAGGTCCAACCGGGAGAGACGGCGTTGACGCGTATCCCATCCCCGGCCAGCAGCTGGCCGGCGTTCCTGGTTAGGCCCAGCACGGCGGCCTTCGTCACGGGGTACACCACACGGCCGGGCTGCGACTGCTTGCCGCTGATGGAGGCGATGTTGATGATCGAACCGCCGTCCCGCTCGATCATCGACGGCACCACCTTCCCCATCAACACCGCGAACGAGATGACGTTGAGGTCGAAGGCGGCATGCCAGTCCTCCCGGCTGGTAGCAAGCCGGTCGTCGAGGAAGACCGCTGCCGCATTGACCAGGATGTCGATTCCCCCGAATTCGCGCCGGGCAGTCTCCACCAGAACGTCGAGGGCCTTGTCGTCGGACAGGTCGGTTTCGACGAAGCGGGCGGCGTCGCCCAGCTCGGCCGCCGCGGGGCGGCCGTTGTCAGCATCGACGTCGGCCAGAACCACCTGAGCACCGTTGGCGACGAGGCGCGCCGCTATGGCCGTTCCAATGTACGAGGCCGATCCCGTGACTACGGCCACCTTGCCGTCAAGTTCACCCATCTCCCGCCTCCCTGATCTCCGCAGGCCGGGCTAGGTCCCGACCGTCTGGTGCTTCTTTTCAAACCCTTGCATGATCGCGCATCACGCCCGTAGCTCCTTCAGGTATTCCCGCATGCCTTGCTTGAGGAATCCATCCGTCCCGGTGGCTATGTAACGTGCCCCTCGCTCGATCCACTTGCCGGCGAAATCGGCATCTCCGGCGTAGATGCCGAGCGCCTTGTCCGAACCCACCACCGCCTCGGCCACCCGCTCCATCGCCGTGACCACCTGGGGGTGGCCAAGGTCACCTGGATGACCCAGAGAGTGCGAAAGGTCGGCCGGGCCAAGGAAATAGACATCGACACCCTCTATGGCAAGGTACTCGTCCACAGCCTCAACCGCCTGAATCGTCTCGATATGCACTATGAGCATGGTTTCCCGATTTGCCCGTTCCGTGTAGTCGGCGAGTGACTCAGTCAGCCCCCATTCGGCTGCTCTGGTCCCGGCCAGCCCGCGCTCACCGCGGGGCCAGTACTTGACGGCCCGGACCGCCGCCTCTACGCCCTCTGCAGTGTTCACCCAGGGGACGTGCACTCCGTGGGATCCGGCGTCCAGGAACCGCAGAATGATGTGGGCCTGGTTGGTCGTGGCGCGGGTGATGGGAGTCACTCCGCGTAACTCGGCTGCCCGGCACAGACCTTCAACATCACGAGGTTGGAGGCTGCCGTGCTCGGCATCGAAGATGAGGAAATCCCACCCTTGCATAGCGATGTACTCGGCCAGCGTCGGCTCCGGGTATTTGAAGAAACAGCCGAGCACGGTTTGGCCGGCTGTCAGTTTGGCTTTCGTTGTGTTGTAGAGCATCAATCCATCCTCAGGCTGACGACATCTTCCCACCGCTGCCAGTCCCGCGACCGGGCTCTGGCGTTTGCGACAGATGCGACCGCAAGCCGTCCTCGAAGCTGGGAGCATGAGACTCTTCCGCCGCCACGGACTTGAGGTGCTCGAGCGCCTCGATGCGCTTCAGGTCTTCGACGCCGATCAGTCCGATGTTGATGGTGGCGTCGCTCATTGCCATACCTCCGGGTTGACAAGATTGGCAGGTCTGGCACCGCTAATCACTTGCAGCACTTGTTCAAATGCCAGATTGAAGAGCCGCATCTTGCCCTCGCGCGTGCCGGATGCGACGTGAGGGGTGATCACCACGTCGTCGCGGCCTAGCAACGGGTGGCCGGCCGGGAGCGGCTCAGGGTCGGTCACATCGAGGCCCGCACCAAACAAATGCCCCGAGTCGAGTGCGGCCGACAAGGCCCCGTGGTCGACCAGGCCACCGCGAGCTGTGTTGATGAATATCGCTCCGGGCTTCATCGCCTTGAATTGGGCCGGTCCGAACATGAGGCGGGTGTCGTCGGTAAGCGGGATGTGCACCGAAACGACGTCTGAGGTTTTCAACAGCTTCTCGAGGTTCTCGACCCGCCCGGCCTCGCCGAAGTTGTCGAGATAAGGGTCGAAGGCTTGCACGTTCATCCCCAGCGCTGCCGCCGCACCGGCCACCCGCCGGGCGATCCGACCGAAGCCGACGAGTCCGAGCATCTTCTCATCAAGCTCGATTGCGTCATGTCTCGCATAGAGGCCTTCCTGTCCCGCAGCCAGGCGCCGTTCCGACTGCTTGACGCTCTTGGCCACCATCAGGATCAGAGTCATCGTATGTTCGGCGGTCGACAGCGTCGGCCCCGACGGTGTGTTGCACACATTGATGCCGCGTTTGGTCGCCGCCGCCAGGTCGACCTTGTCAAACCCGATACCAGTGCGGGCGATGACCTGTAGCCGGGGCGCCAGATCCATTACCGCCGCGTCATAGACGAGGTCGCCGGCGACTATCCCTTCTGCGGACTCGATGTCGAAAAACGGCTCTCGCGCCGATCCCGGACCCAGCGCGACGCAGTGGGAATCGACCGCGTCGGCAACCCCGGGAAGCACGTCCCGCTCAAACCAAATCCGCGGCTTATGCGCCAGTTCTTCCTCCGGTGTTACCCGACTCGGGACTCTAGCCAGCCGTCGTGGGCGCAATCAGAGGCAGTGAGCAATACTTGACGGCCATGCGCAGAAAGCCCTCCCCCGAAATCACCTTTGTCGAGTTCAAGGTCTTTTCCCTCGGCAGTGATGAAGAATTGATAGCTTCCTACGGCTCACTGGAGGCGGCAGGGCGCCAGTGGGCGCTGGTCCGTGAGGTCTTCCTGCAGAGATGGAATCTATGGGGCATGCCGCAGGCGTGGTGGCGCTTCGAGCCGGGCGTTTCCGACGACCTCCGCACCGGCCCGGCCCTGATTTTGACTGAGGCCGATGCCGACGAGTGGCGCAGCATTGACCTGGCCCGCCGCCGGTACCTGGCGAGTCTGGGCATTGATCCGACATCGGACCGGTCCAGCCTTTTTGGGGATCGATAGCCAGACCCCCGGAGCTTGAGCAATTCCGGTACTGTCCCCACAGTGATGCGACGCGGATCAAGTTCGGAGGATTATCGACCGGTCCAGGTGCTCGGCGGGGCAGAGTGGCTCGAGGAGATGGCGGTCGAGGAGCCGAGGAAACGCTGGGAGCTAGTCGCGGCTCCGGTCCTCGTCATAGCTCTGGTTCTGATCGGATTCGGGGGGATCTTTTCGAGCATGGACGGAGACAGAGCACCGGTCATTCCGGATTTCTCGCGGGACCTGACCTTGGTGGGTGATGCGTTGACCGCAGCTCACAACTCAGGTGACTTGGACCGGTTCCTCAGTCTCTTTGCTGCCGACGCTCAGTTGGAATTCTCAGGTGCGCCGGGATTTTTCTTCGAGGGAACGGTGTCCCTTACCCGGTACCGGGAATTTATTGAGGGTTGGAGTCGGGTAATGAACGAACAGTGGGAGTGGTTGGACTGCCAACTTACCGGCAACACGGGTGCTGCTCTCTGCCAGGTGAGGATTACCAACGATTGGCTCGAGCTCCTCTTCGAAGAACCGGACCGCGCCCGGGTAACCGTTCAAATGGTCGACGGACGGGTCACCCAATGGGACTTCCGCGGCCTCAGAAGCCCGAATGATTTGACCGTAGCCCGCTTCGAAGATTGGACGCACCAACTCCATCCCGACCTGGCCGCAACCATGTGGCAAAGCGACGGCTCGATATTTCCGATCTTCACCGAGGAGAGCGCCAGGCTCCACCTACAGCTCGGACAGGAGTACATAGAGCAAATCGCGTCCCACCCTTAATACCCGCGTCTCTTGCCGATCTGCTCCTATGAAAGGATTCGTCTGCCGAAAACCGGCTCGGCCAAGCCTTGTACGCCGGGCTCGAACGCAAACAGGCCACCGGCCTGATCCTGGCCTTCGGCGAAATCAAATGAGCCGCCGTTCCCGATAGACGTGAAGAAGAGGACACCGAGATCCTGGCCACCAAAAGCGGGCATGGTCGGCTTGTGGACCGGCAGCTCGATGGTTCGATCCACTGCTCCGTCGGGCGTGAAGCGCATCATTGCCCACCCATACACACATGCGACCCAGTAGCCGCCCTCCGAGTCCACGCAGGCCCCGTCTGGGCGGCCCGGAAGGTCGGTGAAGTCAACGAAGAGCCGCTCGTTGGCAGCCCGGCCGGTGTCGACGTCGTAGTCGTACGCCCAGATCGAGTCGTGCAGGGTGTCGGCGAAGTACATCGTCTGTCCATCGGGACTGAAGGCGAGGCCGTTGGTCACGCCGATCTCGTTGCGGGTTGTCGTGAACGAGCCGTCGACTTCTACCCGGTGCAGCCGCCCCGTGAATCGACCCTCCGCGGCCCGCTCGAACATGCTCCCGACCCAGAACCGCCCGGCTGGATCGCAGCGGCCGTCGTTGAGTCGGTTGCCGGTCCCGGCTTCTTCGAGGTCGACCCACGGATCGACCGTGCCGGCCTCCCAGTCGAACCACGCCAGCTCATGTTCGGTTGCCAGCAGTAACCGACCGGGAGAGCCGGTGAGAGCAATGGATCCGGGGCGGCCGTCGATGTCGCAAACTTCGTCCGTGCCGGTGGCAGGGTCAAATCGATGGATCTTCTTCCCGTCTATGTCGATCCAGTAGAGGAGTTGCTCGTGTTCGCTCCACAGCGGGCACTCGCCCAGCATGGCGCCGGCATCGACTACACATTCGACGGTGCTCATGTCCACCCGGCATCGACTCGATAGACCTGGGACGTGATCAGGCGACTGTCGTCGGCTCCCAGAAACAAAATCAGTCGAGCCACGTCCGCCTCGGTCGTGAGCTCTTTGATGGTCTGGCCGGCCAGCACTTCGTCGACGGTCTCCGAGGTAACCCAGAGCTCACGCTGGCGATCGGTGAACACCCAGCCGGGCTGCACCGCGTTGACCCGAATGCCATCGGGACCGAAGTTGGCTGCCAAGGTGCGAGTGAGGCCGTATATCCCTGCCTTGGCTGTGGCGTAGGCGACAAGCTCCCCGGCCTGGTGGTCGACGCTCGGTGAGGTGTAGTTGATGATGGATCCGCCCCCCGCCGCCGCCATGTGAGGCCTCACCGCCTGCGAGGCGAAGAAGGCGTGACGGAGATTTACTGCCTGCATGGCGTCCCATTCGGCCTCGGTCATCGACCTGGTGTCCGACCGGTCATCGCGGGCCGCATTGTTGACCAGCACGCGGATGGGCCCCAGCTCGTCGGCGACATCGGCGATCGCTTGCTGCAGTGATGGGGTGTCGGTCACATCGCACACCCGGAACCACACCTCGGTGGGAAGCTCAGGCTGCTGCACGATGTCGACCGTTGCCACCTGCGCCCCCTGAGCCGCGAACTGGCGCACGACCTCGGCGCCGATACCCGACGCTCCTCCGGTAATGAAAACCACGCGATCCCGCAAACTCGGGTAGGAAGCGAAGCCCCCCTGGGCCGGGCCGCTCAACGTGCCGTCATTGAATGCCGGCCAGGTCAATGATCAAACCAGTCATCTCGGGTAGCCGGCTGAGCACGCCGGCATGATGAGCCGGGATTCGACCGACCTCGATTACTCCGATCCGCATGTCCCTCCATCAGGTACGCAACGCGGCAATGACACATGTTTGAGCCGAGAAGGTACCAGCGAAAGTGCCGCCGCGCCCAAATCCAGTTGCAGAAAACTCTCAACACTCGTAAGTTGCCAGTCTGTTAGCTCCTTCTGACGGCTGGCGACTCAATTCCGTGTCGCACCTGAGGGGAGATGGCCTGACAGCCGCTAACACAAGGAGGATGAAACCAATGAGAAAATTCCGATGGCTGGCGATCGTGCTGGCCTTTACACGCGTAGCCGCCGCATGCGGCGGCGATGGCGATGACACGACGAGCACCGGCGCAACTCAGGACACGGTAGATTTGACCCAGGGGGGCGATCTCACGTTCCATATGGTTACCCACAGCGACGACGGCCCATTCTGGTCGGTTGTCAAGCGCGGGATGGATGACGCCTGTGCGGCGGTCGGTGTGAGCTGTGTCTGGTCCCCGTCGGTGAACACGCCGGAGAAGCAGGTGCAGGACATTGATGCGGCCATCGCGGCCGCCAGCGACGGCATTGCCATTTCGCTCGCCAGTCCCGACCAGGTCGGCCCGGCTGCCGAGAGGGTTGTCGCGGCAGGTATCCCGCTGTACACGCTCAACTCGGGTCTCGATTTTTACAAGGCACTGGGGGCGGTGACCCACATTGGTCAGACTGAGTTTGTTGCTGGTCAAGGCGCCGGCGAACGCTTCAACGCGCTTGGTGTTAGCCATGTGCTGTGCGCCCGGCAGGAGCAAAGCAACGTTGGCCTCGAAGAGCGCTGTGCCGGCCTCGCAGACACTTTCAGTGGCCAGGTGACGAGCGAATTTGGCGGTCTCGATAATGACATACCGGCGCAGGAGGCGGCGATCGCGGCGATACTGGCGGCGGATCCATCCATCGACGCCATCCTCGGAGTCGGCCCGCCCATCGCCATCTCGGCACTCAATGCCAGCGAGACGGCAGGACGGGGGGCTGCGATCGGCGGCTTCGACCTGACACCTGAGATCCTCGACGCCATCGAGACAGGCACGATTGCGTTCACGGTCGACCAGCAACAGTACCTGCAGGGGTATCTGCCGATCATCTTCATGTTCCTGCAAGCCACGAACCAGAACACCGCCGGCGGTGGTCTGCCGATCCTGACGGGTCCGGGATTCGTGACGTCGGACAACGCCGCTGAGGTCAAGGACCTCTCGGCGCAAGGCACCCGATAGCCGACCAGTCGGCAAAACCGGTTGGAGGGACCGCCCGTCAGCGCTTAGGCTGACGGGCGGTCCCGCGTTTTCGCGGATTGCCCGGCTGCACGAAAGGGAGGCCTCGTGACAACTGATGTCGCAACTGCCGACGTTCCAGCGGCTGCGCCCGACGAGCGGCTGGCTTATCGAGGCCCGATTCAGCGGCTCCTGGTCCAGCCCGAGATCGGAGCATTGCTCGGTGCCATCTCGATCTGGGTCTTCTTCTGGGCGGTGACGGTTCCATTCGGCACCGCCATCGGTACCGCCAACTGGCTGGACGTGGCAGCCACGCTCGGCATCATGGCCGTTGCCGTCGCCTTGTTGATGATCGGTGGCGAGTTCGACCTGTCCGCCGGGGCGATGACCGGAGCGACCGGGATCCTTGTGATCCTGCTTGTGAAGGACACCGCCGGTGGTGGGGCCGGGTTGAGCCTGTGGATCGGCATACCGCTGTCGTTCGTCCTGGCTCTCGGCATCGGCTGGTTCAACGGCACCCTCGTCGAGCGCACTGCTCTTCCTAGCTTCATCGTCACCCTTGGCGCCTTCTTCGTCATTAAAGGCGCCAAGCTCGGCTTCGCCAAGCTCTTCGTCGAGACCATCCAGGTGGGCCGGATCGACGAAGGGGCCGGGCACGACTTCTGGCGGAAGATCTTCTCGTCCGTATGGACTCGCAATGACCACATCTTCAATTCTCGGGACACCGTCTATGTCGCTCTGCTTGTCGTCGGAGGTGTCGCCATCCTCCTCGGGCTGCTCGAGCTGACCTACCGGCGCCGGGCGTCCTTCAACCCGGGCGGCCTCCCGATTGCCGGAATCGGGGCCGCCGCCGGACTCGTCGGGCTTTTCGCGTTGCATGGCACGGAGGGGACCGGAGCCAACTTCATCTGGTCGATCGTGATGGGCGCCGGCGTTCTCATCGGCGCCTACGGAATCGCCCTGTGGCGATTCGAGCCCAACCCGGACCGGGGAGCGCTGCAACTACCGGGCGGCCTGCTCCGCCCGGCCGGTCTCGGCACGGGGCTGGTGATACTCGGTGTGTTCTTCGGGCTGATTCTCGACTCGGCGCCGGCCCTCAAACCAGATAGAACCGTCGACACCATCTTCTTCTTGCTCACCGAGCAAGGTTTGCGTGCCATTCTCTTCGTGGGCCTCTCCATCGTCGGCCTGGTCTTACTGCTGATCGCCGCCAGTCGGGCCCGCAATTTCTCCTCCACGAGCGGCACCGTCGTTTCCATTTACACCGCCATCGTGGTGACAGTGCTGGCCTTCATCATTCAATCGGAATCTGACGCGCCGAAATTTCGGGCCGAGCTATTTTCAGTCTTGCTTCTCGTGGCTCTCCTCATGGCAACCTGGGCCGTCGTGGGGCTGTATTTCGAACAAAGAAGATTCCCGGATGAGGCGCCCGATCGGCTCGGACGTGTGTTGGCCATTGCCGGCGTGGTTCTGGCATCCGTCGGCGTTGTGTTTCGGCTGCTCTTCACGACCGACTCCGAATTGCCGACACTGGTCGGACAGACCCAGTTCCGTGTTTCAATTCTATGGTTCCTGCTTTCGGCGGGCCTCGCCACCTGGGTGCTGGCCCGCACCAAGTTCGGAAGCTGGACCTTCGCCGTCGGCGGAAGCAAGAGTGCCTCCCGTCAGGTCGGTGTCCCGGCGGCTCGCACCAAGACCCAGCTCTTCATGATCGTGTCCGCTGCCGCCTGGCTGGTCGGCATGCTGCTGGCGTTCCGGCTCCAAACGATCCAGGCCAGCACCGGCGACGGCAAGGAGTTCGAGTACATCATTGCGGCAGTGGTCGGCGGGACCCTCCTTATGGGAGGTTACGGCTCGGCAGCGGGCGCCGCCATCGGCGCCATGATCATGGCGATGTCCTTTCAAGGGATCCCGTTTGCCGGCTGGAACTCGGACTGGCGGTTTCTGTTCCTCGGCGTCATCCTGTTGCTGGCGGTCATGGCAAACAACTACATACGCAAGACGGCGGAGGAAGCGTCATGAGCGAACCGGCCCTCCTCGAACTCGAGGACATCTCCAAGAACTACGGCAACATCATTGCCCTCACCGGAGTGACAACATTGGTTAATGCCGGTGAGGTGACATGCGTGCTGGGCGACAACGGTGCCGGCAAGTCGACGTTCATCAAGATCATTGCCGGTGCCCACCAGCAGAGCGAGGGCATCCTCAAGGTCGACGGCGAAGAAGTGATGTTCGACTCACCTCGCGATGCGCTCGCCCGCGGCATCGCCACCGTATATCAGGACCTGGCCGTGGTCCCGCTCATGTCGGTATGGCGCAACTTCTTCCTGGGTTCCGAGCCCACCAAAGGGTTCGGCCCCATCCGGTGGATCGACAGGAAGAAAGCCTCCCGCATCGCCAAGGAGGAGATGGGCAAGATGGGCATCGACATCCGTGATACCGAGCAGGCCGTCGGCACGCTGTCCGGTGGTGAGCGCCAGTCGGTCGCCATCGCCCGCGCCGCCTACTTTGGCGCCAAGGTTTTGCTCCTCGACGAGCCCACCTCGGCGCTCGGAGTCAAGCAGTCTGGCGTGGTGCTCAAGTACATCCTCGAAGCCCGCAACCGGGGCCTGGGAGTGATCTTCATCACCCATAACCCCAACCACGCCTGGCCGGTAGGCGACCGTTTTCTGATCCTCAACCGCGGCGTGTCGATGGGGAACTTCGCCAAGGACGAGATCACCCGCGACGAGCTGATCATGATGATGGCGGGTGGTGCCGAGCTCGAAGAGCTCACCAGGGAGTTGGAGCAGGCCGCCGCCGGGGACGAAGCTCTCTCTCACCTGGCGGAAGAGTTCGCCGAGGAAGTCGGAGAACTCGAGGAGCGGGCCGAACACGACGAATGAGGGTCTGGCTGACCGGCGGGACAGGTTTCGTCGGCAGTAACATCGTCCACGAGGCAGTCGTCCGTGGTCATGACGTTCTGACCACAGTCAATCGTTTCATCCCCGAAGATCCCACCGCCTACCTGACCGACCGGGTCGACATGACCGATGCCGCAGCCGTAGCAGCGAGCATCCGGCGCTTTGCACCCGATGTCGTCATCCACTGCGCCATCCTCAACGACTTCGAGCGCATATATGCCGACCGCCGGGCCGCGTGGGACTCCTATGTGGGCGCGACCCGTCACTGCGCCACGGGCGCCGAGGCGGCCGGAGCGTCCTTCATCGTGGTTTCGACCGATTGGGTGTTCGACGGAACTCAGGGAGGGGCCGATGAGGATGCGCCACCCAACCCGGTAAACCTCTACGGCGTTCTCAAAGTCGCCAGCGAGCTGGTCGCCGTCGAGCGCGGTGGGGCAGTGGCGCGGGTTTCGGGGGTCAACGGGGTGCATCGGGCGCGGCCGGACTCGCCACGCAATCAGGATCCCGGGTTCGGCTATTTCGTAGCTTCGATCGTCGACTCCCTCCGCCAGAGCAAGTCCTTTACGGTCTGGGAGTCCGACAACATCAACATGGTGGCCACGCCTTCGTTGGCGAGCCAATGTGGCGAACTGATGTTGCGGATCGCCGACCGACGGCTCGACGGCGTGTTCCACTGCTGCGGGGCCGACGCCGTCGGGCGCATGGAACTGGCCGAATTGACCTGCGAGGTCTTCGGGCTCGACTCATCCCTGCTTCGCTCCGGATCACCCGAGGCTCAGGCTATGCCCAACGTTCCCATCCCGTATGACACCTCCATCAGTGCCCCCCGCACCGCCGAACTGCTCGACCACGAGCCGACCCCGGTGCGCCAGTTGCTGGAGCGCTTCCGCGCCGAGTACGAAGCGGCTGCGTGAGGCGTTACGGCCTCCTGAACGTCATGACCGGCATTGCGCTGGTGGCGGCAGGGTGCTCGAGCAATTCACCACCCACTGCTGAAGACGTCGCCTCATCGGTCGCCCGGGTCAGCGGCATCGCTTGCAACCGCACAGTCGAAGGAAGTGCCGCGCTGATAGCCGATGGGCTCTACATAACGAACGCCCACGTCATCGCCGGGTCTGGGGCGGGCCTTCAGCTCCGCTTGCCGAATGCAGGCAATGTGGCCGCAACAGTCGTCGGTTTCGATCCGAACCGCGACTTGGCACTCCTGGCCGCACCGGGCGGAACCGGAAATCCGCTCGCTATCGGATCAAGCGAAGCTGGCGACAAGGGGGCCATCGCTTCCGTGACAACGGACCTCGACATCGAGCTCATCGAGTATGAAGTCCTTCGGCGCATCTTGGCGACAGGAGACGATATCTATGGCGAGGGCGACGTGGCTCGTCAGGCACTCGAGATCGAGGCCGATATCGGCTCAGGGGTTTCCGGAGCTCCGCTCATCAGCAGGGCCGGCGAACTCGTAGGCGTCGTGTTCGCCGAATCTCGCACAAGAGGTTCGAGCTACGCCGTGTACTCAGCCGAAATCGAAAGCTTCCTTGCCGAAGTGGACCCCACCACTACGGTGGCATCTGGTCGATGCAAATGAAATCGACGGCGTAACTCCGGATTTACGAACTGCCCCAGTAGCCCTGGATGCCCGGGAACTGGCGAGAGACCTTGCCGCTGCCATCGAACACGAACACGTCGTAGACCTGTATCGGACCGGCGGCGGTCTCAACCGTGGCCTCCCAAATGAGCGCATCGTCCGACTGCTGCATCTGGTCGAGTGATACCAGCTTGTGGCTTTTATGGGCGGCCAGGAAACCGACCAGGTATGCCCGGATCTCCTCGTGACCGCGAGTAACACCAAGGAAACGGACTATTTCGGCGTCGCTTGCGTATTGGGCTACCAGGGCGTCAATGTCGCCCGTGGCCAGGAACTCCATGCGCCGGTTGAAGAACTCGCCGCCATCAATCGTCATCGTTACCTCCGGGGCGGGAGTGTACCGCTTTCGTGTGCCGAAGACTGAGGTGGGACCGCAGCCTGGGTGGGCCGAGTAATCTCGCCGCGTTTCGCCTACACAAACGTCGACTTCGATGGCACTTCTTTCCAATCGTGGCCGCACTGACCTGTTTCGAGAAGGCAGCGACTCCGCTTTCGCCCCGCTGGGAGGAAGTGACGGTGGCCTCAGAAAGCGGCGGGAATTCGCAGTTCCTTCCATGCTGGCATGTTCTCTTCTCTCGTTCTAGACCCTTGACTCGAGCGTTGCACTGGTCCATGCTCCACCCGCCGCGCTCGACTTCATCGCCGCATCCACGAACCTCACTCCGAGGACGCCGTCGCGGGCGTCCGGGAAGTGCAGCGCCAGTGGATCCGCCTCCAACCCGGCTCGGCGGGCGGCGATTGCTTCGGCCGCGTCGGAATACACATTGGCGAATCCTTCGTGAAAACCCTCAGGGTGTCCGGCCACGATGCGGCTGGCTCTGGCCGCCAGCGGAAGGGTGCCGGGACCATTGGGAGTGTGCACCCGCACCGGACCATCCAGCGGCCGGAAAATCAAGGTGGTCGGCTGTTCCTGCATCCACTCGATGGTCCCTCCTGTTCCAGAGACCCGAATGCGTAGGGAGTTTTCGACGCCGGCCGCCGCCTGAGTGACCCAGAAGATCCCCCGGGCCCCATTATCGAAACGCAGCAGTGCTCCGGCATAGTCGTCGACGAGCCGATCGGGCACGATGTGCCCTATCTCGGCTGCCACCTCTGACACCTCGAGCCCGGTAACGAAGCGGACCAAATTGTGGGCGTGGGTCCCAATGTCCCCCATGACGAGCGACGGGCCTCCTCGCACCGGGTCGTAACGCCACGGCAGGTCATCACCCGGGACCGGGTCGTTCTCGCTTGCTTTTCCACCCTGGACATATTCCACCTGCACGAGCCGGATCTCACCTAACTGTCCGTCCTCCACCATCGCCCGGGCCTGGCGGACCAACGGGTACCCGGTGTAGTTGTGGGTCAGACAAAAAACGAGGCCGCTCTCTTCGACCCGTTGCAACAGATCGAGCGCCTCCTCGAGGGTGTTGGTGATCGGCTTGTCGCAGATCACATCGAAACCGCGCTCGAGCGCGGCCAGCGAATACAAGTGGTGAGTGTCGTTGGGGGTCATGATGGCGACGACATCGGCGCCGTCGTCGCGCTCGGCCTCGGCGTCCAGCAGCTCGATACCGTCGCCGTATGCGCGGGGAATACCCAACTCACTCGCGGCTCGTCGTGACTTGTCGGGGTCCGACGACAGGGCCCCGGCCACTAGCTCGTAGCGATCGTCAATCCGGGCCGCAGCCCGATGCATGGACCCGATGGAGCTTCCGGGCCCGCCTCCAATGACCGCCAGGCGCAGGCGCCGGCCCAGCATCTCGATTACCGGATTCGTATCCAACCTCGTCCTCTCTCTGACGAGAAGCTACTCCGCCTCGAGGGGGAGCCTTATGAGGCTGCCCGGCGGCACTACACGCGCGCATTCGACATCGCCCAACGCCCTCTAGAACTCGATCCCATAGAACTCCATCAGGTTGCCGCGGAGTGTTGCCTCGTTGATGGATCCCAGCTGAACATCCAGCAGCTGTCCGCTCTCGTCATAGAAAGCGGTAAGCGGCATGGCTCGGGGACGGGCACCGAGGGCAACAGCCAGATCGTTACCACCCCCACCAACGTCTCGGGCCAGTGGCCACCAATCGACGCCGTGCCTCTCAGGCATAAACAACGCATTGCCGGTTTCTGCTGACGCCACACCTACAAAATCCACCCGGCCCTCCAGCTCCCGGGACACCGTGGCGAAGAATGGCAACTCACGATCACACTCGATGCACCAGGAGGCGAAGAAGTTGACGACAGTGGGTGAGCCGGAGAACTCGGCGAGGATGACTCTCTCCTGAGTGTCGGCGGTGGCACCCATGGCCGGCAGGTCCCAGGCCTCTGGCTCGGATACCCCGCTGGCTCCTCCCCCAAAGAGGACCGATGCTGCGAGGACGCCCACCAGAACCAGCCCGAGGACGGACCAGATAACGACGGTCTGCGTCTTCTGCTTCTTGCGGGCAGCAGCCGCCCGAACGGCAGACCGCTGCTGCTTCTTGGCGCCGGGAGCGGGGGCCTGGCCCTTGCTCACCGGCGCGGGCTTAGAGCCCTGCTTTCGGGCAGGCGGCTTGCTTCTTGATTTCTTCTTGGCCACTTACGCTCCTTATCCGAGAAAAATCAGCTCTTCCAACCCCACAGCCCGAAAGCCGTCCTGCAACAAGCTGGTCACAGTTGTGAGGCGATTGAATACGAGAAGCACCCCGAATCCGGCAAGTGAAAGGCCCGACGCGAGGGTGATGGCTCGCAGGTGCCGCTTGAACCAGGTAAACGCCGTCGTGAGCCGCCCGAACAGCAAACCGGTGAGAAGAAAAGGAACCCCGAGGCCAAGCGAGTAGACGGCAAGCAGGAGGGCTCCTTCGGCCGCACCGTCCCTCGTCGCGGCAACCGCTAACACCGATGTCAGGACCGGCCCGATGCATGGAGTCCAGCCCAGCCCGAATGCCACACCGGCCACCGGAGATGCGAAAGGCCCGAAGCGATCTAGCTGGGGATGAAACCTCTTCTCCTGATAGAGCCACGGCGCGTTGGCCCACACGGACCCGAGCAGGTAGAGGGCCATCGCCAGGATTGTCAGCCCCGAGATCCGTACCAGGAGGTCCTGGTTGTCAACAATGACGCTCCCCACCGAGGTGGCGCCGATCCCGAGCAGCACGAAGACAATCGTGAACCCGAGAATGAACAGGCTGGTGTCGCGGATGATGCGAGTTGTTTGCCCCTCCCGAGCCTCCGAAGTGATGTCGAGGCCGGTGATCACTGTGAGGTATCCGGGCACGATGGGCAGAACGCACGGCGAGATGAACGAAATAAACCCCGCGCCAAACGCGGCGAGCAGCGTGACGTTTTCTACAGCCTTCTCCCTGGATCGAGTAATCAAACGTTGGCGGGGGAAAAAGACGGTTGAGAAAGTCGGATTACCGACATTCGCCAGAAAGCCACAGCCGGGTCTCTACTCGATCTCGGCCTTGGGCGGCCTCCCCATCAGCTCGGTAAGCATCTCGCTGACCGACTGGCCCTCCAGGACCCGCTCCACCCGATCGGCAAGAGGCATCTCCACTTCATACTCTTCCGCTAGCTCGAGCACCACCGGCGTGGTCTTGACCCCCTCGGCCACCATCTTCATGTCGGCTGTGATCTCGTTGAGACTCTGGCCCTCCGCCAGCGCCACTCCGACTCTGCGATTGCGGCTGAGTGGGCTTATGCAGGTGGCGATCAGATCGCCCATTCCTGCCAACCCGGCGAAAGTCAGCGGATCCCCGCCCATCTGCCGCCCGAGGCGGCTCAGCTCGGCGAGCGCCCTGGTGATGAACGTGGCCATCGAGTTATCGCCATAACCAAGACCGGCAGCCATGCCCGCCCCCAAAGCCATGACGTTCTTGAGGGCGCCGGCGATTTCGGAACCAATCACATCCGTGTTCGAGTAGACCCGGAGGGTCGGCACCTGGAACACGGCTCGAAGATGGGCCGCCACGTCCTCGTTGGAAACGCTGACCACAGAAGCCGCCGGCTGCCCGGCGAGGATCTCCCGGGCAAGGTTGGGCCCGGTGAGCACGCCGATCATGCCGGGGTCGTGGTCGGGAAGCACATCGCGGACCACCGCCGTCATGCACATGCGAGTGCCGGCCTCCAATCCCTTGGCGAGGCTGATGATGGGCGCGTCTGAGGGGATCTGCGCAGCGGCCGCCCCCAGGACCGATCGAAACCCGTGACTGGGAACGGCCATTACTACGACCTCCGCTCCCGATAGTGCGTCGTCGAGCTCACTGGTGGCAACCAGCTCCTCCGGGAGATCGAACCCTTCCAGGTAGTCGGGATTCTGATGGTCACGATTGATGGCAGCCGCCAGCTCAGGGCGCCGCGCCCACAGTTTTACCGTGGCTGATTGGCTCACAAGTGACGCCACTGTGGTGCCCCAGGTTCCGGCGCCAATTACTGCGATCTTCACGAGGCGATGCTAGGAGGGTGGTATGGGCGGTGTAGATGAGCCGGCCGACTCCAGCACCCAGATGGGAACATCCCGACCCGCCAGGACGATGTAGTCGCGATAGGTCGGATAGAACTCGGCAAACCCCTCC
>JAUXLW010000174.1 GCA_030623545.1 Acidimicrobiia bacterium
TACGTTTCGCTGCGGCCCGTTAAATCACTGCCCGGGCCCAGCAAGGCCCGATACGAGGATGTCGATCTGATAGTCGTCCGCGAGAACACCGAAGGCTTGTATTCGGGACGGGAACACGAGGCCGTCCCCGGGGTGGTGGAGGCTCTCAAGATCGTGACCAGACACGCTTCGGAGCGCATTGTGAAGTTCGCTTTCGAGCACGCCCGGACTCTGGGCCGGAAGAAGTTGACAATCGTCCACAAGGTGTCGGTGATGCCGCAGTCGGACGGGTTGTTCCTGAAGGCAGCCAGGGAGGTGGCATCTCACTTTCCGTTTATCGAGGTCGAGTACCTCAACCTCGACAACCTCGTGATGGAGCTGGCGCTCGACCCGTCGAGATTCGACACGATCGTGCTTGGCAACCTCGATGGCGACCTGGTCAGCGACCTCTGCGCCGGGCTGGTCGGGGGCCTGGGCCTGGTGCCCGGTGCCAACATCGGTGAGAGGTTCGCTTTGTTCGAGGCCGTGCACGGCACCGCGCCTGATATCGCCGGCAAAGGTATCGCTAATCCAACCGCCCTCATCCTGTCAGCCGAATTGATGCTGCGCCATATGGGCCAACACCACAGCGCTGATCGGATGCGCCGCGCAGTGGAAGAGGTCCTGGATGATGGCAGCATGGTCACCGGAGACCTGGGCGGTTCGGCCGGCACCGAGCAATACACCGACGCGATCCTGGCTGCGCTGTGAGAAGGGTGCCTGCGTGACTCACCAGGTAGCCCTCATTGTTGGCTCTGCCATCAACCAGGAGATCACCCCCGAGGTGCTTCGCGTCGTGGCGGCGGCCGGTGTGGACATCGATTGGCATCGGACGGATGTGGTGGGGCCGGACCACGAAAGCGCTCGCCGGCAGCTGGAGGAGGCGGCCGCCAGTGTCGAGAATCTCGGGATCGCCCTCAAGACTCGTTTGCTCACCCCCGCCGGTGGCCCGCCAGAGACCACCGCCAACATGAATGTTCTGCTGCGGCGCAGGCTGGAGTTGTACGCGGGAGTCAGGGCCGTGCGCAGCCTGCCGGGAGTGTCCACCCGCTTTCCAGACCTCGACTTGATCATTGTTCGCGAGAACTCCGAGGGCATCTACAAGGGGCTGGAACACGAGATCGTTCCGGGGGTGGTTGAGTCCATCAAGGTGGTGACTCAAGCCGGCTCCGAGCGCATTGCCCGCTTCGCCTTCGACACCGCCCGCTACCTCAAGAGAAAGAAGGTGACGGTGGTGCATAAGGCCAACATCATGAAGCTGTCAGACGGGCTTTTCCTGCAAACAGCACGCGACGTTTCAGCCGACTATCCCGAGCTGGCCTTCGGCGAGGTCATCGTCGATGCCGCCTGCATGCAGTTGGTGCTTGATCCCTACCGCTTTGACGTGATGCTCATGGGCAACCTCTACGGCGACGTCCTATCGAGCCTGTGCAATGGCGTCACCGGCGGGATCTCATCGAGCCTCGGCATCGATATCGGCGATCACACTCGGGTGTACGAGGCGATCCATGGGGATGCCCCCGAACTCGTCGGGCTCGGAGTCGCCAACCCGCTGCCACTGTTGACTCCGGCGGTGGACCTCCTCCACTTCCTCGAGGAGGACGCAGCCGCCGATCGCATCCACAATGCCATCGAAACGGTTACGGAGGCCGGCGTTTACCTGACCGCCGACCTGGGGGGGACTGCAACCACCGCCGAAATGACAGACGCCATCATCGGCGCGTTCGACTAAGTGACTGCTACCGAGGCGGTTGAAACCCGGGGATCGGCGGCTCCCTCCCGCGTTCCGTCCTCCAATAGGCGGATGATCGCCGCCGGGCCCCAATGCCGCTGACGTTCGACGAGCCCGACGTTGTGGCCCAGTTCGGTCAAGCCAGCCGCGACTTGGGTCGGAATCTCCTCCTCGAACGCCGGAGCAGATCCCCGGCCGGGGCCAAAGTCGTTGAGGGCCCAGCGCGGTGCCGCCTGAGCTTCGCCGGGTGAAAAACCCACCAAAAGCTGCTGGGCTGCCAGTTGAGCGACCAGTTGGGGCTGCAGGTGCCCGCCCCGGGTTCCGAGCAACATTGATAGCCGATCGCCCTGCGTCCACAACGAGGGGGCGAGCGTGTGCAGGGGCCGCTTGCCGGGGGCAAGCATATTGGGGTGGCCCTCTTCGAGGGTGAAGCCGGCCCCGCGGTTCTGCAACCACACTCCGGTAGTACCGGCCGACAGCCCGCTGCCGATCCCGCCGAAGTTGGACTGCATCAGCGACACCCCTATCCCCTGCCCATCGACGGCGCACATGTAAGCGGTGCCCCCCGGCACCTCCCGGGGCGCCGGCCATGCCGTCACCCGACCGGACTGGATCCGCGCCAGTCGCTCGAACAAACGCTCCTCGTTGAGCAGCTCCGAAGGCGCCAGCTTCATGTGGTCGGGATCGGCCAGCAGCCCATCCCGATCCCACACTGCGGCCCGGTAGGCCTCAATCAACAGATGGTGATACTGGGGATCGTCGAAGTCGGAGCTGCCCCCGAGCCGCTCGACCAGCCACAGAGTGGCCAGGGTCACATATCCCTGCGAGCTCGGTGGAACGGTCCATGCGGTGTGGCCCATCAGCAGCTCCAGGCCCATTGGCTCAACCCAGTCGGGCTGATTGGCCGCCAGGTCGTCTGGAGTGAGCAGAGATCCGGTGGCCCCGGAGATGGCAGCGGCCAACTCGCCCTCATAGAAGGCAGCGCGGCCTTCTTCAGCTATCCGTTGCAGCGCTTCGGCTAAGGCCGGCCTGGTGAGCCAACTTCCCGCCCGGGGGACCCCACCCTGCGGATACAGCTCGGCAGCCGAGCCCTGCCCGGCCAGCAGCGCCTCATTCTCTGCCAAATTCCATGACATTTCGGGTGATACCGGGAAGCCGTCGGTGGCCAGACCTATGGCAGGAGCCAGCAGGTCGGCGAGCGGCAGATTTCCGAACCTTTCACCGAGTGCCAGCCAGCCGTCGACACATCCGGGGACGGTGACGGTAGCGGGGTGTCGGGAGGGCATCCGGGCGTGGCCACTGCGGCGCATGTCGGAGGCCGACACACCCGAGCCGGCCCGGCCGCTGGCGTTGAGAACTGCCGGTGCCCGGGTCCCGGGCTCGTGGACGAGAGCGAACAGGTCGCCCCCGATCCCGCAGTCGGTGGGCCTGACAACGCCCACCACCGCGTTCGCGGCGATGGCACCGTCCACCGCGGAGCCTCCCGCCGCCATGATGTCGACCGCAGCCTTCGAAGCCAGCTCATCTGGAGTGACTGCGATCGAGCTGCTCCCAATTGCAGTGAGCTGAACCACTAGCGCCCGGAGCCCAGTGGGCTAGCCAGGCGTACCAGCTCCCACCCTCTCCGCCTCGTGCTCACGGCCAGCCAGGGCTGCCTCATGCCCCTCGATGTCGATATGGGGCAGCCAGTCGAGCCACTTGGGCAGGTACCAGTTGTAGCCGCCGAGCAGCTTCATCGAGGCCGGCACCAATATGGACCTAACAATCGTGGCGTCCAGGAACACTGCGACCGCCAGACCGAATCCCCTCTGCTGTAGGGGGATGAGCTCGCCGGCGGCGAATCCGCCGAACACTGCCACCATGATGAGAGCCGCCCCGGTGATGATCGCCCCCGTTGTGCGGAGGCCATGCGCCACCGACAATGTGTTGTCTCCAGTGAGATCGAAATGCTCCCTGATCCTGCTCAGGAGGAAGACGTGATAGTCCATCGACAGCCCGAACAGCACCGCGAACAGGAACAGCGGCAGCCAGGCCTCGATCGACTCCACTGCCTGGAAGCCGAAAATGTCCTTCACCCACGACGGTCCGACACCCTCCTGGAAGAACAACGCAACCAGACCATAGGCAGCGGCTACCGACAGCAAGTTGAGGAAAATGGCTTTGATCGGCAGCACTATCGATCGGAACACAACGGTGAGCACTATGAAGCTCAACCCGAGTACGAACACAAACACGATTGGGGTTCTGGTGGACACGTCATCGAAGAAATCGACGTTGAATCCGCTGGCACCGCCTACGAGCACATCGACGTTTAAGCCGGCAAACGACGCCGGGACCAGGTCGTTCCGCAAGCTCAGCGTTGCGGCGGCGGCGGCATCGCTCTGA
>JAUXLW010000146.1 GCA_030623545.1 Acidimicrobiia bacterium
CCTCCCAGCCTCCCCCACTCGTCCCTCACGGGGGAGGAGACTCCCCATTTCACATTTAGGAGGGGCTTACTTAAGACTTCTCCACCATCTGAATGTGTTGCCAGCCGAAGCGGCCCTTGATGCAAAGGTGTCCGTTGGTGACGTCGTTGTCGAGCGGTGAGGTCACCTTGACTATCTGGTTGTCTTGCACGTGGAGCTCGAGGCTGCACCCCACCCCGCAATAGCTGCAAATCGTCTCTGTGACCGTCTGTTGCTCCTCGTCCCATGTGCCCTCACTACGCATGTCGAACTCGCTCTTGAACATGAGCGCCCCGGTAGGACACACCCCGATGCAGTTGCCGCAATAGACGCAGGCTGATTCGGTGAGAACAATGTCGAACTCAGTGGAAATGCGGGCATCGAATCCTCGCCCGGCCACCGCAATAGCAAAGGAGTTCTGGGCGTCGACCCCGCAGGCTTCCACGCACTTGTAGCAAAGGATGCATTTCGAGTAATCGCGCACGTAGAGATCGTCGTGCTCCTTGACCGGCTGGCCGACCGTCTCGGCGGTGGCGCCATCGGGCAAGGAGTGGTGGCCGGCCCGGCGCTGGTCCCACCCCTCACCGGGTGCCGGTGGACCGTATCGGGAGACATCCCCGTCGTAGGCGGCAAGCCACTCCGAGAATCCACCGGTCAGCTCGACATCCACGGACGACGCCAGGAACTCCAGGACCATGCGCCGGCTGAGGCGGACCCTTTCTGTATCGGTGCCGATGCTCATGCCTTCCTCGGCTACCCGGGAGCAGGCAGGCACCAGCGTGCGGGAGCCCTCCACCTCCACCACGCACACCCGACAGGCATTCACCGGAGTAAGCGTCTCCAGGTAGCACAACGTCGGCGTGTCGACGCCGGCCCGGGTGCAGGCATCCAGAATGGTGGCCCCGGCCGGCACCGAGACGGCTTGGCCGTCGACGGTCACGTCTACCGGCGGGGCTTGGACCGACCGGGCCTGCGCAGTCATCCTGGACCTCCCACCAATCCCAGCTTCAGGGCCGATTGCACGGCACTGGATGCTGTTTGTCCGAGGCCGCAGATGGAGGCATCCGTCATCGCGGCGGCAATGTCCGCCAGCAGGATGGCTTCGCCGTTTCCCGCTCCACCGTTACTCACAGCTCTGGCCAGCACCTCTTCTTGCCGGGCAGTGCCTACCCGGCAGGGAACACACTGCCCGCAAGACTCGTCCCGAAAGAAGGCCGCGATACGCGTGACGATGACAGACATCTCAACCGAATGGTCGAAGACCACCACGGCGCCCGAACCGAGGGTCACTCCCGCCTCACGGGCACCTTCGAAGGACAGTTCCACATCGAGGGCATCGGAAGTCACGAATGAGCCCGCAGCGCCACCAAGGAGGATCGCCTGGATCTCACTGCGTTCCACGCCCCCGGCCACCTCGAAGAGTCCCCCCAGGGTGGTCCCCAGGGGAACTTCATAAATCCCCGGACGCGGGACTGAGCCGGAAAGGCAGAACAATCTGGTTCCGGATGACTGCTCGGTGCCCAATGCCCGATAGGCATCAGCGCCATCGTTGAGAATGATCGGGATGTTGGCAAGGGTTTCGACGTTGTTGACGAGAGTCGGCCGGCCGAACAGCCCCACCTGGTTGGGAAATGGCGGCTTCTGCCGCGGCTCGCCCCGCTTACCTTCGATCGACTCCATCAAGGCGGTTTCCTCGCCGCAGATATAGGCGCCGGCGCCACGGCGTACTTCGACATCGAACTGGTGCTCACTGCCGAGGATCCCAGCTCCGAGCAGGCCGGCGTTGCGGGCACTCTCCAAAGACTCTTCCAGCAGTCGAGCCGTTTCCGGGTATTCGCCGCGGATATACACATAGCCCCGGGAGGCTCCCACAGCGAATGCGGCGATAGTCATCGCCTCGATTACGGCAAAGGGGTCCGCGTCGAGAAGCAGCCGATCCTTGAATGTTCCGGGCTCCGACTCGTCGGCGTTGCAAATGAGATAGCGGGGCTCAGCCGGCTCGGCGGCCACAGCCGCCCACTTGCGTCCGGTAGGGAACGCCGCCCCGCCCCGGCCCAACAACCCGGAGGCGATTACTTCGTCGATCACAGCCTGCGGCCCCATCTCGAGTGCCGCCGGCAGCGCAAGGTACCCACTGTTGTCGCGGTACTCGTCGAGCGACTCAGGCCGGATCACGCCTACGCGGCGTAGTAGTCGGAGGTCATCCTCGTCACCACCCACAGTCTGCGGAGCCGATGCTCGCCCTGGGCCGGCAACACCGCTAGCCAGCGACTCCTCGATCTGAGCCGCCGTAACCGGCCCGGCTGTGAAGTTCGTGTTGCCGGCCATCTGGTAGAGAACGGCCGGCGCCCGGTCGCACATCCCCAGACAGGGGCTGGAGTGCCACGTGGACTCATCCCCGGCGCCTTCCGGTCCGAGCGCAGATCTCAGAGATTCCAGCAGCTCGCCTGCTCCGGCGGTGCGGCAGGCGACGTCATCACACACATGAGCGACCCGGCCGGCTTGCTCGGTAGTGGCGAACAACGAATAGAAGGTTGCCACTCCGTAGGCCTCGGCCGGGGGGACAGTCAGGCGCTCACAGACATAATTCATCCCTCCGGGGCTGATCCAGCCGATCTCATCCTGTAAGCCCCAGAGTGCCGGGAGCAGCAGATGGCGCTGGGCTCTGGCATCGGCGCCACCCCGGGCGATGCGGAAATCTGCCTCGGTGTGGGCTCCGCCGTCCCAACCGCTGCGTGGTGGGCCGAGGATGCCGTCGACGGCGGCTGTCTCCTCGGGAGTCGGCCGGGCCGTCATCAGCTTTACATCCATCAGCCTTCTCCGTTGAGCTTCTCGAGACGAATGGCGGTTGCTTTGAACTCGGCTGTACCCGACTTGGGGTCCCAGGCGTCGATCGTCAACAGGTTGGTATCGACCTCGTCGGGAAAGTGGAGCGTCATGAAAGCCAATCCGGGTCGGAGGCCTCTCACAAGACGAACCGGTGCTTCCACTTCTCCCCGACGGGAAATCACCTTTACGCGTTCTCCATCTGCAATGCCAAGCTGTTCTGCATCGGCCGGATCCAGGTCGATGGTCTCGCGATTGCGGATGGGTGATGTGTACCCCCCCGATTGCACTCCGGTGTTGAAGGAGTCCAGACGCCGCCCGGTGGTCAGGCGGATCGGAAAGTCGCCGGTCAGCTCATCGACCGGAGCCACCCACTCGGTGGACGTGAACGGCGCCAGGGTCCCCCGGTCCGCAGGATCGGCGGCCCACAGGCGCCCATGGAGGAAGGTCTCTCCGGGATGCTCCTCGTCGTAGCAGGGCCATTGCAACCCGTTCGAGTCCTCGAGACGGGCGTAACTCATTCCGGCGTGCAGCGGCGATAAACTCCTCAGCTCATTCCAGAGCTCCTCAGCGGTGGGATAACCCCAGTCGTGACCGAGGCGCTGGGCCATATCGGCCAGGATGTGCAGGTCATCGCGGGCCTGCCCTGGTGGCTCCAGGGCCTTGCGCACTCGCTGCACCCTGCGCTCCGAGGACGTCACCGTGCCTTCAGTCTCGGCCCAGGCCGCGGCCGCCGGAAAGACGACGTCGGCCATCTGCGCAGTTCGCGTGAGGAAGATGTCTTGCACAACGAGCAGATCGAGCCCGTTGAGCAGTCTGCGAGCGCGGCCGGCGTCGGCTTCGGCCTGAGCCGGGTTCTCACCGATGATGTAGACAGCCCGCAGCTCTCCCCGTTCCATAGCGTCGAACATGAGGCTCAAATGCCAACCGGGCTCAGCCGGAATCTCGCTGCCCCACTGGGCCTCGAACTTGCCCCGCAGCTCGTCATCGGCAACGTCCTGGAAACCGGGCAGCTTGTTGGGCAACGCCCCCATGTCCCCACCGCCTTGCACATTGTTTTGCCCGCGGATTGGGACCAGGCCCGACCCGTAGCGGCCAATGTGACCGGTGAGCAGCGAAAGATTGATGAGGGCGAGGACGTTGTCGGTGGCGTTGTGATGCTCGGTGATCCCCAGCGTCCAGCACAGCTGAGCAGTCCCGGCTGTTGCATAAGCGTGGGCCAGCTCCTTGATTGCACCAGCCGGGACACCGCTGATCTCTTCAGCCCGTTGCAGCGTGTACGGCTCAACAGTTTCCGCATAGTCGTCAAAGCCCGTGGTGGACCCATCGATGAATTGCTGGTTGACCAGCCCGGCTTCGATGATCTCCCGACCGATGGCATTGGCTACGGCGATGTCAGAGCCCACGTCGATGCCGAGCCACACATCGGCCCATGCCGCCGAGCTAGTGCGTCGGGGATCCACCGCGTACATGCGGGCACCATTGTGCACACCTTTGAGAAGGTGATGGAAGAAGATCGGGTGGGCCTCGCGAGCGTTCGACCCCCAGAGAATGATGAGGTCGGTTTCTTCTATTTCGCGGTAGCTGCTGGTGCCCCCACCGGCTCCGAAGACTGCCGCCAGACCGGCGACGCTAGGAGCGTGTCAAGTGCGGTTGCAGCTGTCGATGTTGTTGCTCCCCAGCACCACACGGGAGAACTTCTGGGCCAAG
>JAUXLW010000202.1 GCA_030623545.1 Acidimicrobiia bacterium
AAGAACAAATCCAGGAAGCAGGCCACGCTTGGGAAGAAATTACTGGAGAGATCCCCCGCATCCAGCCGACCGGGCGGTAGCAGTCGGCAATCAGCAGTTAGCAGTCGGCAGTCGGCAGGAGCTTCTCTCACGCCCTTCAGATTTCTCGAGGGCCTCGTTCTCAAGTCCCGGGTGGCGGGACGTCTCCGGCCGGCAGGAGTTTCACGAACCGGCGCTTGCCCACTTGCACGACCCGACCCGACAGGTCGGGGCGTGCCACGCGCTCCTCTTCGACCCGTTCACCATCGAGCTTGACGGCGCCCTGGGCAATCATTCGCTTGCCCTCGCTCGTCGAAGACACCAGACCGGCATCCTTGAGCAAGCCCGGTAGCCACACCGGGTCGTCGTCATCCAGCGCGAACTCCGCCACTTCCTCCGGTGCATCCTTGTCCTTGAAGATGCGATCAAAGGCCGCCTCGGCATCGGTGGCCGCTCCGGCGTCATGGAACAGAGCGACTACCTCCCGCCCCAGACGCCGCTTGGCGTCACCCGGATGAACCGACCCGTCCTCGAGCCCGGCGAGAACCCCCGCAACCTCGTCCAGGGGGAGCTCGGTCGTCAGCCGGTAGTACTCCCCCATCGCCTCATCGGGAATCGACATGATCTTCCCGAACATCTCCGCCGGCTCGTCGTCCACTCCGATGTAGTTGCCGAGCGACTGGGACATCTTGTGCACACCGTCGGTACCGACCAGCAAGGGAACCGTCATAACCATCTGCGGGCGCTTATCGAACTTACCCATGAGGTCGCGTCCCACGAGGAGGTTCCACAGCTGATCGGAGCCACCAAGCTCGATGTCGGCATCGATGGCCACCGAATCCATCCCCTGTAGCAGCGGATACATGAACTCCATCATTGAGATGGGTTCATTGGCCCGATACCGCTTCTGAAAGTCGTCCCGCTCGAGCATTTGCGCCAGTGTGCTCTTCGACATGAGCTCGAGCACGTCGCTCATGCTCAGCTCCCCGAGCCACTCTGAGTTGTAGCGAATCTCGAGTGGGTCCGGCAGCAGAACTCGACGGAACCCATCGAGGGCTTTCTCGGCGTAGCCCCTGACCTCTGCTGCGCTCAGCCGTTGGCGCGTCTCACTCCGCTGGGAGGGATCACCCACCTGAGCGGTGAAGTCACCGACGATGAGCACCGCCGTGTGGCCCTGCTCCTGGAAGTGGCGCAGCTTTCGCAGCACCACTGCCCAGCCCAGGGTCACCTGGGGAGCCGTCGGATCCATGCCCAGTTTCACTCGTAACGGCTTGCCCTCAGCGATGCGTTCCGCCAGCTCCCCTTCGGGAAGGACGGTTTCGGTACCCATCAATAACCGCTCGATATCGGCCATTCCGAGGAGGTTACCGGGGGCCGCCGCCCGCTCCCCGGCAAACCGCTCCTGCCTCTCCAAATCGCGCCGCCAAATCCACCGTAAGACCGGTCTGCGTCGGTACCGTGACCGCAAGTAAGGAAGGCCTAATGAAGCGTGGCTCAAGGCGGCAAGCCGCCTGGTTGCTCGCGCTGTCGCTGGTGGCGGGAGCGTGCAACCTGAACATCGATCCCCTGGCCGACCCGGGCATCGGCGAAAGCGCTCTCACCACCATCGTGTATGCCGCCGACGGCTCGGTCTTGGCACACTGGTTTGCCGGCGAGGACCGAACCCTTGTTCTCTACGAGGATCTTCCCCAGCACCTCATTGACGCCGTGGTAGCCATAGAGGATCGGCGATTTTGGGACCATTCCGGGGTTGATGCTCGGGCGATTCTTCGGGCGGCCCAGGCCAACGAGGACGCGGGCTCCATCGTGCAGGGAGGGTCAACGATCACTCAGCAGTACCTGAAGAACGTGCTGCTGACTCCCGAACTGTCGTACGAGCGGAAGCTCGAGGAAGCGGTGCTGGCCCTGCGGCTCGAGCAGGGGCTGACCAAAGAGCTCATCCTCGAGCATTACCTCAACACGATTTATCTGGGCGATGGGGCCTACGGCGTCGCCACCGCCGCCGCCCATTACTTCGCCACGAGTGTTGAAGATCTCACTTTGGCCGAGGCGGCGATGCTGGCAGGCCTGATCCAGGCTCCGGCCACCACCAATCCCCGCACCGATCCCGACGCCGCAGCTGCCAGGCGCCGTGTCGTCTTGAGCCAGATGGTTTCCGGCGGATACATCACTGAATCCGAGGCGGCGGTCGCCGCCCTCGAAACCGTCGAAGTCGCTCCCCCGACGCAGCGCCTGGCCCGGTCCCGCTATCCGTATTTCGTCGAAGAGCTCAAGCAGCAGCTCCTCGACGACGTTCGCCTTGGTGAAACGCCGACTGATAGATACAACGCACTCTTTCAAGGCGGCCTCCGCATTTACACGACACTCGAGCCGGCCATGCAGGAGGCCGCGGAGGAAGCAATTGAGTCAATTATCGACCAGGACGGCCCGGACTCTGCCCTGGTCTCCATTGACCCCCGCACCGGGTATGTCCGAGCAATTGTCGGGGGCCGCGACTTCTACGACCCCGACGATCCGATTGCCAAGTTCAATCTGGCCACTCAGGGTTTACGCCAGCCCGGCTCGTCCTTCAAACCGTTCGTCCTCGCGGCTGCCCTCGAGTCCGGCGTCGATCTTTACGACATCTACGATGCCGGACGTGTGGTCGCGATCCAAACCGATTCTCGGGTTTGGAGTGTCGAGAACTACAACGAGGCGGCCTTCCCACCGTTGTCGGTTCTCGAAGCCACGGTCTACTCGGTGAACGTCGTCTACGCACGGATTATCGACGACGTTGGCCCCCAGGCCGTCGAGGAACTCGCCGAGCGTCTGGGGATCAGCCGCGACCTGCAGCCTTTCCACGCGCTGGCGCTCGGAGCCCAGGAGGTGAGCCCGTTCGACATGGCCACTGCCTTCGGAGTTTTCGCGGCCGACGGACTGCGCGTCGAGCCGACGATGTTTACCACGATTGAGAAGCATGATGGGACCGTGGTTGTTGACCAGAAGCCTTCGATCGAGCAGGTTCTCGAGCCGGAGGTAGCCCGGCAGGTCACCACGGCGCTCACAGAGGTGGTTAAGCGGGGAACTGCCCAGCAAGCGCGGATAGGACGTCCGATCGCAGGGAAGACGGGCACGTCACAGGATCACCGGGACGCCTGGTTTGTGGGCTACACGCCGGATCTGGTCACCTCGGTCTGGGTCGGCTTCGCCGAGACCAACCTTCCTATGGAAGATCCAAACACGCCGTACACGATTACGGGCGGCACCTGGCCGGCACGCATCTGGGCGTTGTACGCCTCCAATGTTCTCGGCGGGACCGCCTACTCCCAGCTGCCTGAGGTTGGAGAAGACGGGACCGTTCCCGTGTACATAGATCTCGTAACGGGCTTCCTGGCAGGCCCGCTTACACCTCACGAGAATGTTCTGAGGATCTATTTGCCTCCGGACAAGGTGCCGACCGTGGTCGATCCGATCAACAACCCACCGGGCATCGTCGGCATCGGAGCCGATGAGGTTCTTCCTGTGATCGGAGTCGACCTGGGTACCGCCGTCAGCGCACTCAACCGTGCCGGCTTTGAGGTCCGCCTCGAGTGGAAGGATGGTGGCAACCTTCCCCAGGCCACGATCTTCGGTCAATC
>JAUXLW010000001.1 GCA_030623545.1 Acidimicrobiia bacterium
CTGCTCACCAGCGCGCTGGAGGACATCGAACAACTTGGCACCAGGGGATCGGAAGTCACGGGCATCCCCACCGGGTTCCACGACCTCGACCGCAAATTGGCAGGACTTCACCCCGCAAACCTCATCGTCATCGCCGCGCGGCCGTCTATGGGAAAGTGCTTGGTGGGCGAGACGCGACTTGTGGATCCGAAGACAGGTGAGATAAGCACCATTCAGGAGCTCGTAGAAGACCGGGACCGGCAAGGCACATGGCACACGATCTCACTCAACGAGGCTGCTCTCCAGCTGGAGACCTCCGCACCCATCGATTTCATCGACAACGGAATGGAGGACACATTCCGCCTACGTACGAGGCTCGGACGCGAGATCGTCGCCACTGCCAACCATCCTTTCCTCACGGTGCATGGTTGGAAAGACCTCGGTGAACTCGAATTGGATGATGCCATCGCAGTCCCCCGCCGGATTGACAGTTTCGGAGTCGATGAGTTGCCAGACGCCGAGGTTGCTCTCCTGGGCTATCTGATCGGAGACGGCTCGTTAACCGGCCCCACCCCTCGTTTCACAACAGCGGATGACGAAATCGCCGAAGATTTTGCTCGCTTTGCCGACGACCTCGGCCTCGACGTTTCCGTCACCTCGGAAGAGCGGGCCGCGCTCACATACCGGTTGAAACGACGCCGGGGGCCCTCCCAAGCAGACGTGGCCGTGGCATCCAGGGTCAGCCCCGCCACCGTGAGTATCGCTCTCGGACCCGACAGCGACAGGCTCAATGAGACAACGGTCGACGCCGTGCGGAAGTCCGCTGAATCCCTCGGCTATGTAAATCGAGGTCCCAGTCCCGAGAACCCGGTCATGCTGCTACTAGAGCAGCACGGTCTTGCCGGCACTACCTCCCACACCAAGTTCGTGCCCCCCGCGGTCTTTCGTTTGCCAGAGCGACAGATGGCCCTCTTCTTGTCCCGCCTGTACGCAACAGATGGCTCGGCCTGGGTGCACGACAACATGTATCGGATCGAGTACGCGACAGTTTCAGAGCGCCTCGCGCGAGACGTTCACCACCTGCTCCTTCGTTTCGGAATAAGCGCCAGGTTACGGAAGCGTCTCGTGAAATACGGGTCGGGCAGACGCCGGGCCTGGGACGTCGCGATCCAGGATCCTGCAAGTGTCAGGCGTTTTGCAGATCGGATAGGACTCTTCTCGAAGGAACCAAAACTGAGAGCAGTCGTCGAGATGGCCGACAGCCGATCACGTGATCGGGCCGCAGTCGATCTTCTTCCGATGCAAGTGTGGGAGATCATCATGGAGGCAAAGGGAGGCCGGTCGTGGGCCGAGGTGTCCGAAGCAGCCGGTCGGCCTCGAAACCACAACTGGCACGTTCGGGCACGTAGACCATCACGTTCCCTGGCAAAGGAGCTGGCCGAAATCCTCGAGAGCTCCGAGCTTCTCACTCTTGCCGAATCCGATGTGGTGTGGGATACCGTCGTTCACATCGAGCCGGCGGGAAAACGACGGGTGTATGACTTGACCATCCCGTCTTATCACAACTTCATTGCCAACGACATCGTCGTTCACAACAGTGCCCTGGCGACGAACATCGCGCTCAACGTTGCCCGCCAGGGCCACCCGGTGGCCATCTTCACGCTCGAGATGAGCCGGGAAGAAGTGGTGCAGCGCCTGCTGTGTGCTGTCGGTCGGGTCGATTCTCAGAAACTGAGGACCGGTCAACTCCAGGAGCAGCAGTGGCAGCGAGTGGCTCGCGCCGCCGGCGATCTTTTCGAAGCCCCGGTTTACATCGACGACTCGGCGTCCCTCACCGTCACCGAGATCAGGGCCAAATGTCGCCGCCTCAAGCGGCAGCGCGGCCTTGGCCTTGTCGTGGTCGACTACCTCCAACTCATGACCGGCGGCAACCGCCGTACGGAGAACCGCCAGCAAGAAATCGCCGAGATCAGCCGCAACCTCAAGAACCTGGCGCGCGAGCTGGCAGTGCCGATCATTGCCGTTTCGCAGCTCAACCGTGCTCTGGAACAGCGGCAAGACAAGCGACCGATGTTGGGCGACCTGCGCGAGTCCGGGGCCATCGAGCAGGACTCCGACGTAGTGATGTTCATCTACCGCGATGAGTACTACCACCCCGAGAATGCTGAAAATAAGGGGGTGGCCGAGGTCAACATCGCCAAACACCGCGCCGGAGCCACCGGCCGGGTCACCATGACCTTCCTGGCCGAGTTCACCCTATTCAGTGATCTGGGCCGCGACGTGGCGGTCTAGCACCCCCGGTGTCCGGTCGTTGAGGCCAATACTCAATCTGATCGGCCAGTATTGACCACGGCCCAGACGAAAGATGCTCGATGCCCCAACCTGCGTTCATCCCCTACCGCCCCGATCGGGTCCCCTCGGGAGAGATCGTGGCCCGGGCCGAGCGGATCTTTGCTGAAATGGATCAACGCCGTTCGGTGCGTATGTTCAGTCCCGAGCCCGTGCCCCGTGAGGCGATTGAGTTGGCCATCCGTACGGCATCCACCGCTCCCTCCGGCGCTCACCGTCAGCCCTGGACGTTCGTTGTCATCGACGACCCGGAGAAGAAGCGGGCCATTCGAGAAGCGGCCGAAGAGGAAGAGCGCACTAACTATGAGGGCGGACGTCTCCCCGATCATTGGCTCAAAGCTCTCGAGCCACTAGGCACCGACTGGCACAAGGAGTACCTGGAAACGGCGCCGTGGATCGTGGTCATCTTCGAGCAGCGTTATGGGATTGGCCCGGATGGCGAGCAGCAGAAGAACTTCTACGTCAAGGAGAGCGTTGGCATCGCCTGTGGTTTGTTCATTGCGGCAATCCATCAGATGGGCCTGGCGACTCTCACCCATACCCCGAGCCCTATGGCGTTTCTGACGAAGCTGCTCGAACGGCCCAAGAACGAGCGACCGTTCGCTCTTCTGCCAATTGGATATCCGGCCGCCGATTGCGAGGTGCCGGACATCACCCGCAAGGATCTCAACCAGGTCATGATTGAATTCAGCGGAGAGGACGATCCGGCGTGAAACCTGGTTGGCTTGTGGGCGGGTTGGTTGTGGTCGCCGCGGCCTGTGGGGGCGAAGACGAGCCCGCGACAGCCGCCACCACCACCTCCACGATCGCAACCACCACCACCAAGGCCGCCACCACGACGATCGATCCGACGGTGGGCCTCGACGGCTCCGTCGTTGGCGTCCTCGACCTCGTCGACCCGGCCCTCGTTGAATGAATCCTCACCTCCGCATCGCCCGCCCGACCGACCGGCTGGATGAAATCGCCGCTATGTACCGGGAGGGCCTGGGCCTCGAAGACCTCGGGGGGTTCGAAGGCCACGACGGGTTCGACGGGGCCATGGTGGGATCTCCCGGGGGCAGCTGGCATTTGGAGTTCACTCATCACCGCGGCCGTGCAGTTACCCCCTCCCCCACTGAAGAGGACCTGCTCGTCTTCTACATTCCTGATGAGGGGGAGTGGACTGCGGCCTGCCGGCAGATGGTGGCTGCAGGCTTCGAAAAAGTCACCGCCTATAACCCTTACTGGGATCAGCACGGACAGACGTTTCAAGACCCCGACGGTTACCGGGTCGTACTGGCAAAGAGAGCCTGGAACTAGTCGACGCGTTGGCTGATCTCGAAGAGGTGCCCATCGGGATCACGGAAGAAGCACCTGATCTCCGCTCCCCAGTCGTAAGGGGGCGTCAGGAATTCGGCCCCCCGCCCGTTCAGAATCTCATAGGCCTCCTGGCAGTCCTCAACCCGGATGGTGAATGAGTGGTTGACCGCGCCGGGCTCGGCCGGGGCCGACATGGCTAGTCCGGGCTTGTCGGCCGTGGGCTCACCGCCTTCAACCAACAACAACCACACGCCGTTGAAAGTGAAGACTGCTGAGGTTCCATAAGAGCGGTAGAGCTCGGCACCGAGCACATCTCCATACCAGGCTGTCGATGCCTGCGGATCACTCACCACCAAGATGTGAGTCAGAGCCATATCCGGGGTAGGAAACTCGCCTGCCATCTACCAAAGCTAGCTCGCCTCCCGGAGGGTGCTTCGTGGTACGAGGCCTACCCCGGCGCTATTGAACATCGGCCGAATATGAAAGGGCCCCATCTTGCGACAGGGCCCTTTCGATCCGATCCGCGAGCTGAGGAGGAGTCCAAGGAAGGGAGTTACTCCACAACGGAGATGGACTGTCGCCGACCGAATCAACTAAAGATTTCGGCATCGGCGGAGGGGGCCTTGAGAAATTCGCCGCCAATCAGGGGGTGTCCCCTAAGTAGTCTGCCCCGATGTCACCTCGCCTATGGCCGACACTGGTCCTATCGTCGCTGGCCGTCTCCTTCGGGATCATCCCGATAATCGTTCGCGAAGTCGAGCTCTCGAGTGAGCAGCTAGTGGCCATGAGAATCTGGCTCTCTACCTTCTTCTTCTTCGGGCTGATGCTCCTCCGTGGTCAACGACGGCTCCCGGCGACCTCGCGGGGGCGGATACTCATCACCGGTTTGCTGCTCCCGGTGCACTGGTTCACTTTTTTTCGAGCTATCGAGACGACCCGAGTTCTGGTTGCGCTGGTGCTCGTATTTGTAGCTGCGCCGGCCATGACAATCGCCGCCACCAAAGTTCTCGGAGAGAAATTGCTCCTCGTCACCGGCCTGGCCGTCCTCGGCGGCTTCATCGGCGCCGCGGTTGCGGTGGACCCTTCCAACGGTGCCACTACGGAGGGAGTCCTGTGGGCGTTGCTTTCCGGGGCGTTGTTGGCAGTCTTGCTTCTGACTGTGAAGCCGGGGGTCGCCGACCTTGGCGCTCTCCAGTTCGGCGCATGGCAAGCGCTGGTGGCGGCCCTGGTGACGGTGCCGTGGGCGGTGGCAGCCATACCCAACGTCGATGGAGATCTCCCGCTCGTGCTTCTTCTCGGCGTAGGCCTCACCGGGCTTTCCGGACTGATCTTCCTCACGGCTATGCACAGGATCCCGGTTTCTCAGCTCGGTTCAATCATGTACCTCGAGCCCATGGCGGCGGTGGTTGCCGCCGCGGTGATACTCAATGAAGACCCCGGCCTTCGGGGCTGGATCGGCGTAGCGCTGGTCATCTTGTTCGGGCTCGTGGTCGCCTGGTCAAACGAACGGGCCGCCCGGACAACTGCCGAAGTCGCGGCCGGACTCTGACACATGGGATCCGGGCTACGAGGAAGCTGAGCTTTCCAAGACTTCTTTGAGCCGCGCCAGTCTGGCGTCCCAGATCTTCTGGCCCTGCCGGGCGAAAAGGGGTTCTAGCAATCTCAACGGCCCTCGACCGCTGGCCCCCCCGTCGGCTGTTACCAGCGTTCCTGCCTCAGTGTCGTCGAACGTAACGCTCATGGTCAGAGTCATCGGCCCCGCCTTGACCTCGGCCGCGATCCTATGGTTGGGCTCGACGGCCGTGAAAATCAAAGATGTCTTTCGCCGCTTCCCCATCACGTGTTGAACCTGCTGGAAGGTAGTCCCGGCACCAATGGGTCCGTCGGTCGTTTTTTGAGCGGATTCGAGGTCGGGGGCCCATTCCGGACCATTGCTCGGGAGATCAAGAATGTATGAAAAGACGTCTTCCACCGGTCGCCCGACGACCACCGAAGAATTTACCGTGGCTGCCATGCAGAACTTCCCTTCAACGGAGGGGCCGTCGTACTCCCCTCTTTCTCAGTGAGGAAAGATCATGGCATAGAGGGGTTCTCATCGGCAACCGCTCTCTGCGCTTCTACTCGAAGTCCTGGTGAATCCGACTCGGGGTGGGCCCCCGCTGACCCTGGTATTTCGAGCCCGCCGCCTTGCTTCCGTAGGGATTGTCGGCGGGCGTTGATAGCTCATAGAACGACACCTGCCCGATCCTCATCCCCGGATAGATGGCGATGGGGAGATTTGCGACATTGGACAGTTCGAGAGTTATGTGCCCGGAAAACCCTGGATCTATGAACCCGGCCGTGGAATGAATGAGGAGGCCGAGACGGCCCAGGCTGGATTTCCCTTCGAGACGGGCGACAACATCGTCCGCCAGAGTGATGGCCTCCAACGTCGATCCGAGAACGAACTCCCCGGGGTGAAGTATGAAGGGATGGTCCTCGTCGGCTTCAACTTCCGTCGTGAGATCGGGTTGCGGTGTTCGGGGGTCAATGAACGAATAGCGGTGGTTTTCGAAGGTTCGAAAATAGGAGTCGACCCGAACGTCGATACTCGACGGTTGAATGTTGGCTTCAACCAGCGGGTCGATTTGGATCCGCTTCTCGGCGAAAGCTTCCTTCATTGTGCGGTCCGAAAAGATCACGGCTACTCCGCTGTGGTGTGAGCGGGTGAGGGGAATCGGACCCCCGTTCCGAGCTTGGGAAGCTCGTGTTCTACCACTGAACTACACCCGCGAAGGCCGCCAGCTTACCCCCGGCGATGACCAGCTTGACCTCAGATGCCGTGCCGGTTCTGGAGTTGCCGCCACTTCGTCCACATATCCTTCACCGGGCGGTCAAGAGAGTCGGATGGCGTGGCGCTTTAGGAGACCCCGTCCGATCCAGCGTCATAGGTGAAGCATCACGCTCCGCTTTAGCATTCAGCGTCCCCGGCCAGGCAGGCGAATGGACCTATTCGATATTCAGGCGCTCTTTCCCGAGCTGGTGTTGGCGCTGGGCGCGGCTCTCGTCGGGGGAAATGGTCTTGCCCTCTGGCAAGAGCGCCGGGGGAATCGGCCGGCCGGCGCCCCGCAACTCCGGGCCGGGCGGGCCAGGTTTCTAATGGCGGTGGGGCTGGTTATGGCAGTGTGGGGCCTGGCGACACTCATCACCTGAGCGGTGGACCGGTACCCTCCACAGGTGCGCAAGCTTCTTCTCGTCGTCTCGGCCCTCGCTTTCGTCCTCACGGCTTGCCGGGCAGAATCGGTAACCCGGGTGCGGATCGATCCGAGCGGTACCACAACGGTGATCTCCGAGATCGCCTTCGACGATGAGGCCCTCGCGGTGATCGGCAATAGAGGCGAAGACCCCGAAGATGTGCTCCGGGCGCTTTCCGAGATCATCGATCCTTCGGCGCTCCCGGTCGCGGGTGAAGGTTCCGACGTGGAGCAGTTTGAAAGAGACGACCTCAAGGGCGTGCGCGTGACCGTCGAAGGCCTCGACCCCACCCAGGTCACCGAGCGGGTTGCCTCGGGCAGAAGCATTCTCGACTTCGTGACGATCGGCGTGGAAGACGGCGTTCTCCTGGTAGCGGGCCGGACTCGCGATATCCCCGCCATCGAGCGGGAGACCTTCTCGACGCTGGCCGGGGGTGACATCTCCTCAGTTCTCGATCTCGTGCTGCAGGTGGAGGTCCCCGGCACCGTGACCGACCACAATGCCGATCGGATCGTGGACGGCAGCCTGCTCGAATGGGATTTGTTGCCGGCCCTGACCCAGGGCAAGCGCATCAACGTCTTCGTCGAAGCCACGGTGGATCCCGATTTCCAGTTCATTGACCTGGCAGGCAAACCCTTTGCCGAGACACCACCGATCGAGTCGGAGCCAGGAATCTCGCTGTGGCCGGTAGTGCTGGCCATCGCCGTCGCCGTCCTCGTCTCAGTGTTGATCATCCGCCGAATGCAAGCCAGGTCCCGTCTGAGTGATATCGAGGGCTTCACTCCCCGTAGGTAGGCTCGGAGGACCCCATGGACCACTCCTCCAACCTTTCCGCCGAGCGCCCCACCTTCCTCACCCACCTCGAGTGCAGCGGCACGGGGAGTCGCTACGAGCCGGACCGATTGCACAGCCTGTCCGATACCGGCCATCCCCTGCTGGCTCGCTACGACCTGGAGGCGCTGGCAGGTCAGGTCACTAAGGAAACCCTGGCAGGCCGCCCCCCGGACATGTGGCGTTATCGAGAGTTCCTTCCGGTGCGCTCAACTGCCAGCATCGTTTCCCTGGGCGAGGTGATGACTCCCATCGTCTCGATGCCTGCGGCGGCGACCCGTGTCGGGTCACGCTCTCTGCTGGTTAAGGATGAGTCACGCCTCCCAACTGCATCGTTCAAGGCTCGCGGCCTGTGTGTAGCCGTGAGCATGGCCAAAGAGCTGGGTGTGACTCGAGCGGCGCTCGCGACCAACGGCAACGCCGGAGCTGCACTGGCGGCCTATGGGCGCCGGGCGGGCATGGAGGTCTACGTGTTCTGCCCGGCCGATACTCCTGAGGTGAGCGTGCGTGAGATCGCCATGCAGGGTGCGAAGGTGTACCGCGTCAATGGCTTGATCAATGATTGTGGCCGCATAGTCGCCGGCGGCGTCGACGAGGCGGCATGGTTCGACTTCTCGACATTGCGAGAGCCATACCGCATCGAAGGCAAGAAAACCATGGGCCTGGAGCTGGCAGAACAGCTCAATTGGAGCCTCCCCGACGTCATCTTCTATCCGACCGGTGGCGGCACCGGGATCATCGGAATGTGGAAGGCCTTCAACGAGCTGGAGGCGATGGGCTGGATCGACAGGAAGCCGAGGATGGTGGCGGTCCAGGCCGAGGGTTGTGCTCCCATCGTCAAGGCTTACCACGAGGGGGCCGATCACGCCGAGTTGTGGCCCGACGCTTCCACCGTCGCGGCAGGGATCCGGGTCCCGGCCGCCATTGGGGACTTCCTCATCCTCCGGGCAGTTCGCGAGAGCGAAGGGTTCGCAATTGCTGTGTCTGACGAGGAGATAGCCGCCGCCCAGGCCGATGCCGCCAAGCAGGACGGTCTTTTGACCAGCCCTGAGGGAGCTGCCACGCTGGCCGCCTTTGAGGCCGCGCGGGCCGACGGCCTCATAAGCAAGGACGACCGCGTGCTCTTGTTCAATTGCGGGCATGGGCTCAAATACCCGATGCCACCGTCGAATCGAGCCATCGACCACACCGGCCCGATCGACTTTGCCGAAATCACCTCGGGGCACTAGGTGTAACCCCCCAGATCGAGAACGGTAGCCTCGCGACGCATGTGGTCAGTCCTCTCCACCGCCTGGCGCATTGTGATTCGGCGGGCTATCTCGGACCGCTTGATCTTGCTGGCTGCGGCCATCACGATCTTGGCCGCCACGATGCTCGTGGCCTCAGGCCCGATCTATGCCGATGCCGTCACGCTGAGCGCCGTTCAGCGAACCCTGGCAGACGCCGACGTCGACGAAGCCAACGTGTCCATCTCCACACGGGTGTCGGCGGCGACTTTTACTGCTACCAACAATCTGGTTAACGAACAAGTTGCGCGCTCGCTCGCGCTCACCGGTTTCAACGGGGAGCGGCGGGGCACCTCTGAGTCCTACTCGCTCCCCATCCAACCCGGAGATGAGGTCACCAATCTCGTGGTCTTCCGCTACTTCGGACAAATTGAGGAGCACGTAACTGTCGTGGATGGGCTCTGGCCCACAGTCGGGGGAGCCCCTCACGAGGTGGCCCTGCCAGAACCCGCCGCCCTGACGCTCGGGTTGGCCGTGGACGATCAACTCGAGCTCACCAATCGACGCGACAACGACGTGCGGGTAACGGTTCGCATCAGCGGGATCTACCAGATAAACGATCCGCGCGATCCGTTCTGGTTCGGCGACGAGCTCGATCTCAGCGGCCGGTCTGAGGGGGCCTCCTTCGTCACTTTCGGGCCGCTCGTAGTCCCATTCGACACGTTCTTCCAAACGGCAACGCCCGTGAGCTCCAAATTCGACTGGCGGATATTCCCGAACCATGAAAACCTCGCCGTCGCCGACATCCGCGACCGGGTTGAACATCGGCCCCACGAGCTCTCAGGTGGTGAACAGCAACGGGTGGGAATCGCTCGCGCCCTGGCCAACAATCCTCCATTGCTTCTGGCGGATGAGCCCACGGGTCAACTCGACTCGAGGACCGGTCGATCCATCATGAATTTGATCAAGCAACTAGTGGCAAGCGAGGGGGTCACCGCTATTGTCGCCACCCACGATTCGGCACTCATCGACCTGGCGGACCGGGTGGTCGATCTCCGCGACGGGGAGATCGCGGCCGATACCGGCTGACTCCCGTCGAATAGCGATCACTCCAGATCTTCGAGGGTTTTGGGAAACTCATCTTTCAGAAGTCGTGACAGCGACCTGTCGGCCAGAATCTTGCCGCCGGTCTGGCACCCGGCGCAGTAGTTCATCTCGTTGGAGGCGTAGACCACGCGCTGCACCGGAGAGCCACACACCGGACACGGCTCCCCGTACTTGCCGTGCACGGCCATCTCCGGCCGAAAAGCCGTGACCTTGTCCGGAAAGCCATCACCGACCTCGGCTATCAGCAGGTCGGTCCACTGCCCGAGGACTTCAACCACTGCGCCGTAAAGTGCCTGCGCCTCCTCACGGGTCATCTGCCGTGTCTTCTTGAAAGGCGAGAGTTTGGCCCGGTGGAGAATCTCGTCGGAATAGGCGTTGCCGATCCCGCTGAAGTAGCGAGGGTCCGTCAGCGCCCGCTTCACAGTGTGGCTCACGGACAGCAAGCGGTCGGCAAACTCATCGGCGGTGGAGTCGAGGACTTCGAGACCGCCCCGACTGTGGTCGACCAGGCTCTCCTCGCCCTTGACCAGGTGCAACGTCGCTCGCTTCCTGGTACTGGCCTCCGTCAACAACAAGGTCCCATGGGGAAAGTCGAAGGCCGCCAGGCCAATTCTTTTCGGAATGGTGGCGCCCCGGTCCTTCCAGCGAATTCGCCCGGCCACCATCAGATGCAGCACGAGAAACAGATCACCCTCGAGCTCGAACACAATCCGCTTGCCAAGCCGGCGCAAGCCAAGGACCCGCTTCCCCTCTGCGGCTTCGATCGGTGGGTCGTAGGAGCCGAGTAGCGAGATACCGGAGATCCGGACTCGCTCCAGCGGCTCACCAACAACGAAGCGCTCGAGGGCCTTGATGTACGTGACGGTGTCGGGAAGCTCAGGCATTTCGCGAACATTCTCGCGGGAGCCGTTCATTTTGTGTCTGGAGTGAGAGTCAGAAATCCCCCGACGACTCATAGACTCCTCATCCATGGCCGGTTCGGAATCCAAGACGCTCGTCATCCTCGCCCTCTTCGCCAACATGGGAATCGCCGTGATGAAGTTCATCGCAGCGGCAATCACCGGCTCGGCAGCCCTCCTCGCAGAGGGGTATCACTCCTTAGCCGACAGCGGAAACCAACTCTTCTTGCTGCGGGGCACCGCCGTCTCTCGATACGGGCCCAGCGTCAAGCATCAGTTTGGAAGGGGCAAGGAGCTCTACTTTTGGTCTCTCATGGTGGCGGTATTCCTCTTCGTCGGAGGAGCGGTCGTGTCGTTCATCGAGGGATTGGAGCGCTTTCGCCATCCCGAAGAGACCACCAACCTGGCTCTGAGTGTCGGTGTCCTCCTCGCCGCCGGCGCCTTCGAGGTCGGCATCGCTTTCATACCGGCCCTCAGAGAGTTCAACCGGCGACGGGGAAGCCGCAAGGTCTGGCGATCACTTCGGGAGTCGAAGGACCCGGCGCTGATGGTTGTGCTCTTCGAGGACTCGGCAGCGGTCTTCGGGGTTCTCATAGCTCTCACTGGAATCCTGATCGGAGAATGGAGCGGTAACCCCCGGTGGGACGGAGGTGCCTCGATGGCGATCGGCGTTCTACTCGCCCTGGTTGCCTTCCTGGTGGCTTACGAAGTCAAGAGCCTTCTGGTGGGTGAGAGCGCATCCCGAGAAGTTCGCTCGCAGATTCGGACCGCCGTCCTGACTCATCCCAACGTTGAAAGCATCGGCCGTCTATTGACAATGCACATGGGCCCGACCGATATCGTCGTAAACCTGGAAGTGGACTTTGAAGACGGTCTCAAGGACACCGAGGTCGAGTCCACCATCGACGACGTGGAGGAAGCAATACGGCGAGTGGCTCCTTCAGCAACCCTCATCTTCGTAGAGCCGGAGTCCCGCCGATGAGAGCCACCGCGCCGGCTTCAACCGCCAATCTTGGACCCGGATTTGACACGCTGGCCCTGGCCCTCGAGATCCGCTGCTCGGTGGCGGTCGAATCCAGCGACGAGCTCGAGGTTGCCACCCCCGATCCGGATGGATTTGTGGCCGGGGTCGCCGCCCGACTGACACAGGAGCCGTTGCGCATCTCCGTTGATAGTCAGATTCCCAGCGGCCGGGGTCTCGGCTCGAGCGCGGCGATAACCGCCGCGCTGGGAGCGGCCATCTCCCGGCTTCATGGCGAGGAGCCCGATCATGACCGGCTGTTCGAGTTGGTGGCGGAGATCGAGGGGCACCCCGACAACGCCGCGGCCACCGTCTACGGCGGTCTGGTGGCCACGGATGGCGCCCGCGCTCACCTTCTCGACCTCGACTCCGATTTGCGAGTTTTGGTCGCCGTGCCCGATGTCACCCTCCCAACCGATGAAGCGCGGAGAGCCCTGCCATCAAAGATCGATTTCGGCATCGCCGCCCGCACCGCTTCGCGAGCCATAAGGCTGATCGAAGGCCTCCGCCAGGGAAATGAGGACCTGCTGCGGTCAATCGGTCGCGACGAGCTCCACGAGCCGTACCGAATCGAACTGCGACCGATCATCGGCGAGCTGTTGAGCGCCGCCACCGACGCCGGAGCCCTTTTCAGCGCCTTGAGCGGTGCGGGCCCTTCTGTGGTGGCGATCGTGACCAGGGCTCATGAACAGCTGGTGGCATCGGCGCTGACCGATGCAGTCGGTTCAGGAACGGTACTCAGCCCGGCTATTGCTCTCACCGGAGTGGAGTAGGGCTTTAAGGAGGCCGGGCAGCCCTCCTAGAGAATGCTCCACGGATTTGAAAGGGTCACCGAGCGGCATCCGTCGGGGTTGTCCACAGTGCTCGGAAGGAAGGAGCTGCCGTGGTGGGCTCCAGTCAGGGCGTTCTCGACGGTGCAATACCAGCGACCGCTTGCGCTCTGAGTAAGGATCACGACTTCCTGACCCATGTCCATGTAGGCAACAACACCTGGGCCGGCGAGATCGGGAGTGCCTACGAAAAGCAGCGACTCATCTATGAACATGGCGTTGAGGGTGGAGTTGGGAATGTCGTAGTCGCCGACTGCCGCATAGAGGTCCCTGGCAACCAGTAACACGGCTTCCATGTTGTCGATGGTCACATCATTGGCGGTTCCGTCATTCACCCTGTTGAGCGTCCACTTGCAGGGATGAACCGCGGCAAACCATTCGCCGCCCCACGACCAGGCACCGAAATCCTCGACAAGGAGGGTCTCTCCCGAGTCGGTGTAGGTGAGCTCGAAGGTCGCATAACCCTCGTCGTTGCCGCCGGTGATCTCGAAGTCGCCGAAGGTGAGCGCCGTTGGGCTCCAATGGAACGAGCCGAGGTCGGCTGCCGTATCGGTGGCGTCACAGGAAAACAGCGCCGGCACCGCGTCGTGCAGTGAAACGTAGTCTTGAGAAGCCTCGGCGATCATGAACTGTTTGAGGATGGCCTCGATTTCGGCCTCGTCCGCCGCCGTCAGAGGTATCGGCGCCAATGTGGTGGTCGTCGTGGTAGATCCGCCGATCCCCCCGGGCCCGAAGATGTCGGGCGACGTGGTGGTTGTCGATGCGCCGGGAGCCAGCGTGGTGGTGGTGAGATCTGGATCAATCGGGGCGCCGTCTGAGGGAGCTCCACCGTCGGCCCCGCCGTCGCCGTCAGCACCAACTTCGCCGGCAAGTGTCGTCGTGGTGATCACCAGCGGGTAGGTGAAGTCTCCTGATCCCACCTTGGCCACGACATCGCACGGATTGATGGCCATTCGCCATCCTTCCGGATCCAAAACCGCCAGCAACCCTTCTATGGGGAGGGTTCCGGCTGCATCTGTCACCTCGAACCGCCCGGAGGCAAAGTCGCCGACAACGTGGATCTCGAATTCTTCGGAGAAGACAATCTCGGTCGCCTCTGCAGCAATCCCGGCCATGGCCGCAAACTCTTCAAAGCCACAAGTTCCGAGGAATTCACTTGATGAGGCCGAATAGACCGCATCCCAGTCCCTGGCGCCGGCCGCCTCAAAGTATCCCTTGACCAGTTCCGTAACGAAAAGCTCGGCTTCAACCCGCTGGGCCGGCGTGGTTGTTGAGGTGGACGCCGGGGTCCCTCCAAACTGAAGCAACTCGAGCAGGTCGGCTCCAGCGTCCGGCAAATTTGCAGCCGGAGCTTGGGTTACAGGGGGTGTCGCCACCGCGACAGAATCGTCGCCGCCGGAACAAGCTGCGGCGACCAGGGCGAGCCCGAGCAGCAACGAAACCAACGAACGAGTGTGACTAGACATCGCACTGGATATCGACCCGATTTTACCGAGGCTTTAGACGTTAAGAAATGCCCTCGGAAGCAGCTCGTACCAGCCCCTCGAACAGTGCCCTGGCGGCCGATTCACTGTCCACCAGGTGCTCGGGATGCCATTGCACACCACGCATCTCCCAACGGTCATCATCGGGCTCCATCGCCTCGATGACCCCATCCTCGCTCCAGGCCACCGGATGCAAGCCCGGCGCCACCTCTGCCACCGCCTGGTGATGCAGCGAGTTGACCTTGAGCTCGCTGGTACCAAAGAGGCCGGCCAGGTGACAGGATTCTTCGAGTCGGAGAGCCTGATGGGCCCGCTTGGCGTCCTCCCCTGCACGAAAATGGTCAAAACCACCGTCGACCTGAGTGGGAATATCCACTATCAACGTGCCGCCAAGCGCAACATTGAGGACTTGAAGCCCCCGGCAGATGGCGAGCACCGGAAGTTTCGTCTCGGCAATCTGGCGGGCAAGCGCCAGCTCAAACTCGTCACGCGCCGCATCTACTCCATAGACGGTCGAATGTTCGAGGAGGCGGTAATGACTCGGATCGACGTCTCCGCCGCCGCTCAGAACAACGCCGTTCAGGCGCTCAATAAGGCCGGGCACTGCCTCGGGATTGAGTATGGGCAACAGAACCGGGATGCCTCCCGCCTCGGCGACGGCACTGGAGTAGGTAAGCACGACGGTGTTAGCCGGCTCGGCGCCGTAGGTGGTGTTGACCTCGCGTCTTTGGGCCGTGATACCGATCAGGGGTCGCATGTCGCTGAACTCTAGGAGTGTTTGCGAAGCGAGGCAGAGTGGACCAAGCTATGGGTAATGGGATCAGTGATAAAGAAGCGGCGCAAGAAGATGTCAAAGCACAAGTACCGCAAACGTCTTCGAGCAAACCGGCACAAGCGCAAGAAGTAGCCCGAGACGGCAGGCCAGGTTGATCCTCGAATCACAGCGCCACCTGTTCAACATTCCGGACGACGTCGCGTATTTCAACACGTCCTACCTGAGCCCGCAGCTGCATTCCGTGCGGGCAGCCGGGGAGGCGGCACTGCAACAGGTGGCGACGCCGTGGACGGTCACGCCGGGTGACTTCTTCACCAGGAGTGAGCAGGTTCGCGGCTTGTTTGGAGGGCTGATAGGCGCCCCACCCGACGGAATCGCCATCGTCCCGGCGGTGTCGTACGCCAACGCCATCGCCGCCAATAACCTCGAGGTGGCCCCCGGCCAGACCATTCTCGTCCTCGACGAACAGTTCCCATCGAACGTCTACCCGTGGTGGGACAAAGCCTGCCGGTCGAATGCGGACCTCATCGTCGTTCCCCGACCCGCAGACCACGATTGGACTTCGACAATCTTGGAGCACATCGATGAGCGCCTGGCCATCGCCGCCCTCCCTAATTGTCACTGGACCGACGGCGGCCTGGTCGACCTGGTCGCGGTGGGAAAAATGGTCCGGGAGGCTGGCGCCGCACTGGTGGTCGACGCCTCGCAATCGCTCGGGGCGTTGCCGCTCGACGTCGGCGATGTGCAGCCGGATTTCCTTTGCACCGTTGGCTACAAGTGGATGCTGGGCCCTTACAGCTACTCGTATCTGTACGTGGGGCCGGGGCATCGGGGAGGAGAGCCCATCGAGCAAGGCTGGATAACCCGCAAGGGAAGTGAGGACTTCACGAGGCTCGTCGATTACGAAACCGAGCTCGAGGCTGGAGCAACCCGGTTCGATGTTGGAGAACGATCCAACTTCATCCTCACACCGATGGCCGAGGCCGCCCTAACCCAGATTGGGGACTGGGGTATGGAGAACATTGCAGCCACCATTGCCAGGTCGACAGCTGAAATCGAGCGCAGGATGATCAGCCTGGGCCTCGAGCCGATTCCCGCCGGCCGGCGGGGTCCCCATATGACCGGCGTCTATTTCCCAAACGGTGTCCCTGTGGACCTGGGAGACCGACTGCGGGCGGCCGGCGTGTACGCCAGCATCCGCGGCGATTCCCTACGGCTGGCGCCTCATCTCTTCACAACTGAAGCCGACCTCGATCGACTGTCGGAGGTGGTGGCAGCCGGCTAGGGGGCCAACGCGGGCAGTCCCGGCCCAACCCATGCCGTTCAGTTCCAATCCCGGTCGGAAACCCCTGTCCGGCGAACGTTCTTACGTGGGCGAGGGGCCCTGCCAAGCCGACGAGGATGCCTCGACCCGGCCGCTATCCACCTGAGACCTCTCCGCTCAATCGGGGACGTCTATCGGCTGCATTCTCCGACGCTGCCTGGCGGCATCCACGAACGCGCTCCAGGCAACGAAGATCGACAGGACTCCGACGGCTGCGACCGGGGGAAACCAGAACAGGGCAATCAGCAGCGTTCCAGGGAGCACTCCGACGCCGATCATGAGGCTGCCCCGTGCCTCGTTCCCCTCCCGAACTCCGAGGCCGCCGAAAATCAAACCGGCGAAGGCCACCGCCACTGCGACGGCGACAATCTTGCCGTACAGGGGTCCGCCGTCGTCGCCGAGCAGGTTGCCGATCCCGAAAACTGCCATTGCGAGGCCGATGAGCCCGGCAGCAAAAAGCCACCATTTCTGCTTCCACATATCCACTCTCCTTCGCGTCACCCCTACAGACGATCCCCGCAGTCATCCGGGTGACACCGGGTACTCAGCACCCTCCGAGGAGGCCTAGGGATTCACCCCCGGCACCACACCCCAGTCCTCGGGTGGATATTTCCTGGCGCGATCAGCCTGGAGGCGAGCCGCGTAGGCGGCGGCTTCACTGCGCCGGCTCATCTCGAGCTTGGAGAGGAGATTGGACACGTAATTCTTGACCGTCTTCTCGGCAAGGAACATGTCCTCGGCGATTTGTTTGTTGGTCTTGCCCTCGGAGATGAGGTCGAGGATCCGACGCTCCTGGGGTGACAGGCGGCTGAGCAGCGGATCGTCCGACTCGTCTCCTCTGATCCTGGCGAAGAGACGCTCGGTGAGGTTGGGATCAAGAAGGGACTCCCCCCGGCCGACCCGCCTGATCGCATCGACCAGATCCTCGGAGTTGATCCGTTTCAGCACGTAGCCGGAGGCTCCCGCCATGATCGAGGACACCAGTGCTTCCTCGTCGGCGTACGAGGTCAACATCAGCACATTGACGTTCTCCCAGCGGGATCGAATTTCCCGGCAGGCCTCGACCCCGGTCCCATCCGGCAGCCGAACGTCCATTACGACAACATCGGGCGTGTGATAACCAACCTGGCGGATGGCGTTGTCGACATCCCCGGCTTCCCCAACTACCTCGAGGTCGTCCTGGCTATCGATCAAGGCCTTGAGACCCTGCCTGACTACGTCATGATCGTCTACTAGCACGACCTTCATAGGCCAACTCCCTGTTGCCGACCCTCAGCGTATCTCACAAGCCCGGCAGATTGGCAGTGGCCGGTTGGCCCTTTCCCTTCAGGGCCAAAGACCTGGAAGGACGGCGTTAGCCTGCCGATAATGACGGGACTCTCTCCAGAACGTGTGGCTGAACTGGTCGAAGCGGCCGCCGCTGTAGCAGGAGCCGCCGAGCTCACAGACACCCTCGAGACAATCGTGGAAACAGCCATGGAACTGACCAACGCACGTTACGGCGCATTGGGAGTTCTTGGCTCGCACGGGTTTGTCAGCGAGTTCATTCACCGGGGGATGGACAAGGAGACCGTCTCCGCCATCGGCCAGCTTCCGGCAGGGCGAGGCCTGCTCGGAACCATCACCAGAACCGAAGGTCCCGTGCGGGTCGATCAAATCTCCGACCATGAGGACACGGCGGGTTTTCCTCCCCATCATCCAGTCATGGAGAGCTTCCTCGGCATGCCAATCCGGGTTGGTGATGAGGTATTCGGCAACCTCTATTTGACCGAGAAGGATGGGGGTTTCACACAGGAAGATCAGGAGCTCGTGCAGGCTCTCGCCACGATCAGCGGGTCGGCCTTAGCTACTGCCAGACGCCAGCGCCGCCTGACCTCCGTTGCTGTCGTGGAGGATCGCGAGCGGATTGCCCGTGACCTGCACGACGCCATCATCCAGGATCTGTTCGCGGTGGGTCTCGGCCTCGAGGCGACGGCAAAGCTAGAGGGCGCCGGCGATGTGCGAGACCAACTGGAGGACGCTGCCGGCCGCCTCGACGAGACCATTACTTCCCTCAGACGATTTATCTTTGATCTACGTCCCCCGGTGTGGGGTCAACGCCGGCTGCGGGTAGAGATGGGTGACCTCCTGGCATCACTCTCAGAGCCCCATGACGTCGCGATGGAGGTCTCCTATAACGGCGAGGTGGATGATCTGCCGGACCGGCTGATAGACGAAATCCTCCAATGCACCGGTGAGTCGGTGAGTAACGCCCTGCGCCACGCCTCTGCCAGTCACATCAGCGTGGCTCTGAGCCGAACGTCACATCAACTCGAGATGGTGACTATCGACGACGGGGTGGGGTTCGACGTCGACTCGGCCCACGAGGGGATGGGTCTCAATAACTTGCGACGACGGGCCGCCGACCTCGGAGGGCACGCCGAGATAACGTCTCAACCAGGCTCCGGGACCACAGTTGTATTGCAGCTACCTCTGTAGCTAGTGCTCTGCCGTGCAAATAATGTGCATGTATCGCCGAGCAATCGGCGTCATCTGGCAAGGATCGACGACGAAGACGCACTTCACCCGGGCGTCGAGGAGAAGGACGTAGTCCGGGGCGTCGAGGGCCGGCGAGACCTGGGCAGAATTTGTGCGGCGGTCCACTAGTGGGAGACATGTGGCCTGTCGTAGAGATAGCGCCGTGTCTATTTGTGCGACTAGTGCCCTAGAGCCGGCCCGGCTTGGTCGTCGGTGCGAACCCGGACCCCGAAGCCCGGCCGGTCATCTCGACAATAGGCACCTCTACGACAACTTCTTCGGATGCCAGGGGGCTTGGCCTCGAAAATGCCAGCACACCTCCAAACACTTCCCGATACTTGAGGAGTAGCAATCCAATCACATCGGCCTCCAGGCCGGGATCTTCGACAACGCGACCAGAGCCCCACGCAAGCACGCTCTCCCAGTCACCTTCGTCATTGGAATAACGGCTCACCTCAATGCACACCCGGCTCCCATCCTGGATCGCCGTGAGCCTGCGGCCGGGGCCGGTGCGGAAATAGATGGCATCTTCGTAATGGACGAACGAGATTGCGGTCACATAAGGGTCTTCCTCGGAGATGACGCCCATGTGGGCAACGGGTTCCTCGGCCAGGAGGCGGACACACTGAGCATGAGTGGTTGGTTCCACAGTCAAACCTTGCTTAACGGTTCCTATTCGAGCCTAGAGGCAAACGACCTTTCGCGGCAGCGACGCTCTGGGCGAAAGGCAGGCGCCGAAGGACCCATGAGCTAGTCGTCCCAGTTCTCTGCCAGGATCCGGTGGACCTTCTTCGACTTCCAATATTTACTGTGCGCCTTAGTGGGCCGATCGCTGTGATCCGGGTACAGATCGTGAACCCGGTCGGTCCGGTATACGCCGGCGGCGGGGAAAGAGAGGATGTCGTGGCGGTCCCAGACGTTGAGCCAGAGGGGCCGACGTCCGTCGTGGGCGGTTTGATCGAACCCGATTACTGCAGGATCTAGCCACGGACCCGGCCCGGCTGCGATCTCTTCGACCAGGTCTGCCGATCGAACCACGAGCGGCACGAACGGAGATCCCAATGTAACCAGGCGGCGAATGCGCCAGTTCTCAGCCGCTGCCTCCCAGTCGCAGTCGGGGGCATATTGGTGACGACGCTCGTTGCGTAAGCCGCTGAACAGGAAGAACAAGAAATCATGACCTATGAGAGCTCCGGCGCTGTGGCCAATCAGAGTCAAATCCACCGGCTCATCCGTCGGAAAGCGGCGAAGGATCGACGTCCAGATCACGCCCCGAATCCGCTCCTTGCCTCCATCGTCCAGGTAGTAGGCGATGTCGGACCATCCGTAAAAGACGAGGTCCCGCAATGGGGCCATCAAGCGCCGGGTCCAGCGGTCACGTTGACGGGCATCCCCTCGCAGCACTTCCAGCTGACTCTGCGCTCGCGCCAATAGGGCACTACTGCCTGCGCTGGGCGTGGGCCACCCCCACTCAACGCTCACGCTGTCCTCGACGGCGGGAATGTCGATCCCGCGCCTATCCAGCCCATCGCGCAACGCCCGGTATTCCCCGGAATGGCTCCCGTAGCGCCGGCCAACGATTCCGTGGATGTAGACAACGGCGTGCACGTTGCCAAGCTACACCGAGCCTGCTCTCCTCAATGTGTACCTACGCAGTTAGCTACCCTGTTTAGCGATGGATCCAATCCGGAGATTCTCCGAGCCAAGCCTGCGGGCCCCGGTAGCAGTGATGGCCTTCGAAGGCTGGAACGACGCCAGCGAGGCGGCCTCGGGCACGGTTGCCTATTTGATCGGTCAATACGACGCAGAGCCGTTTGCAATCGTCGATCCCGAGACTTTTATCAACTTCGAAGAAACCCGTCCGACGATCGTGGTCGAGGACGGTCGAGCCCGGGAGGTCTCCTGGCCGGCAACCAGGTTGTATGCAGCGGAGATGGCCGATCGCGATCACGATCTGGTCGTCGTCGTCGGGAGTGAGCCCCAGCTGAGGTGGCAGGGCTTCGCCCAGGTCATTACCGACTTGTTGCGCGACCTGGGGGTGAAGCAGGTGGTGTTGCTAGGAGCATTTCTCGCTCAGACCCCACACACGAGCCCGGTTCCGGTGATGGGAACGGCTGATGACCCACAGGTTTTAGTCGAGCTAGGAGTCCGGGGCGCTAACTACGAGGGGCCGACAGGAATCGTTGGTGTTCTCGGGCCCATCTTGCGCCAGGAAGGCTTCGACGTAATGAGCTTCTGGGCGGCGACGCCTCATTATCTCGGTACTAACGCCAATCCCAAGGCCATGCTGGCGCTTCTGGAGAAGACCGCCAAAGTCCTCGATCTTTCTGTCGACGCTTCCGAGCTGGCAACGGTCTCCGGGGACTTCGAAAGCCGCGTCAACGCCGCCATGAGCGTCTCCACCGAATTCACTTCCTACGTCACACGGCTCGAGGAGGCCGCCGAGGAGCCCACGACCCAAATCAGCCCCTCCGACGCGGCCGAACTGGTCAGCGAGGTCGAAGACTTCCTCAAAGAGATCTAAGTACCGACCGGCCTCCTCTAGGAGAAGCGACGCAGGCGCAGGCTGTTGGCAACCACCGACACGCTCGAAAACGCCATAGCCAGGGCGGCGATGCTGGGATCCAACCGGCCAGAAGCTGCCAGCGGGATGGCGGCCGCGTTATAGAAGAAGGCCCAGAACAGGTTCTGATTAATCGTGCGATGGGTTCGCCTCGCCAAACGAATGGCCGTGACGACGAGCCCGGGTTGACCCGACATCAAAACGACATGGCCGGCTTCGATGGCGATATCTGTGCCAGAGCCGACGGCCATACCCAGGTCCGCTTGAGTCAAGGCCGGTGCATCGTTGACGCCGTCACCTACAAAGGCCACCACCTCACCACCCTCCTGAAGGCGACTGACGGCAGTCGCTTTGGCTTCCGGCTTGACCTGATACATCACGCGCCTGATGCCCACCTCCCGAGCAACCGACTCGGCGGTCACCGCGTTATCGCCTGTCACCATCACCAGGTCGACTCCCATGGCGCGCAACTCGGACATCACAATTGCGGCATTCGGTCGGGGAGCATCAACAAGCGCTATCGCCCCGCGAGCCTCTCCGCCCCAGACAGCGATGAACGATGTTCTCCCCTTCATCTCGATGTCGGCGACCCAGGCGCGGACCCGATCTGGTGTTTCCACTCCAAGAGAGTCCATCAGCTCGAGATTGCCCACGACCATGGCCTTGCCGTTGACCGCACCGCGGAGACCTCCACCCGGCAGATTCTCTACTTCGGTCGGCGCAGTCAGAGTGAGATCCATTTCTTCAGCAGCCAGAGTGACGGCTCTCGCTACCGGGTGGCCACTGGCCGACTCGAGGGACGCCACATCTCTCAAAAAGGAGTCGTGGTCCGCAGCCGTCTCGATGACATCGACGGTCATCCGTCCGGTGGTAATCGTTCCCGTTTTGTCGAACGCCACGGTGTCGATGTCTCGAGTTCGCTCGAACACCTCGGCCGACTGGAACATCACGCCAAGCTCAGCCCCCCGGCCCGATCCCACCATGATCGCGGTCGGCGTGGCCAGCCCGAGCGCACATGGACAGGCGATGATCAGCACCGCGACCGCGTTGCGCAGCGCCGTCTCCACCTCCCCGTTGATTGCCAGCCAGAACGCACCGGTGATGAAGGCAATGACGATCACCACGGGAACAAAAACGCTCGACACCTTGTCGGCGAGCCGCTGAACCGGTGCCTTGCTCGCCTGAGCGGCTTCCACGACGTGAGCTATCCGCGCGAGAGCGGTGTCGGCGCCTACGGCCCGGGCTTCCACCGCAATCCGACCCTCGTGATTCACGGTGGCCCCGTAGACAACATCGCCCGGTCCCCGATCAACCGGCGCCGCCTCTCCGGTCAGGAGGCTCTCATCCACGGAGCTTCGACCGGCATGGACAACACCGTCGGTCGGGATCTTCTCCCCCGGGTTCACCACCATGATGTCCCCGGGACGCACCGACTCGATCGGAATCATGGTCTCTACACCGTTGCGGACAACGCGGGCCTGCTTGGCGCCCAGTTCGAGCAACCGGCTTATGGCCTGGGAGGCGCTCCCCTTGGCCCTGGCCTCGAAAAACCTCCCCAACAAGATGAACGAGACAATCAGGGCCGCGGTCTCGAAAAACACCTTCTCTTCGGCGAATACTGCCCAAACCGAGTAGCCGTAGGCAGCCAGAGTGCCCATCGACACAAGCGTGTCCATTGAAGTGTCGAACAGCCGGGCCCGTTTCAGAGCGACCCTATGGAATTGCCAGCCGAAGACGAACACAACCGGCGTGGCCAGGGCCCACATCGCCACTTTGGCCGCCGTACCCCCATTGCCGAACCAGGCCACCAGCAAGAGCGGGGCGGTGAAAACTGCGGCCAACGCCACGTTGCGCTGCTGGAATCTCACAACCGCGTCGTACTTTTCCGTGGGCGTTTCCCTGGCTTCACCCTCAACTATTGGAGTTAGCCGATAACCGAGCTTCTCTATCGCTGATTCGAGAGCCGGCACATCCCCGGAAGAAGCAACTTGGACAACTGCACCCTGTCCCGCGTAGTTGACCACCGCCGACGTAACCCCATCCTGACGTTGCAACACCCGCTCGATACGAACCGCACAAGACGCGCAGGTCATCCCGTCGATATCGAATGCGACTTCAACGGCTTCATCTCGAGCGGGAGCCTCGATCATTCGGCTACTTCGTAGCCTTGTTCCTCGATGGCATCGACAATTGTCTCCAAATCCACCTCGGCGGGTTGAAAGCTCAGCGTCACCGTCTTCGAGGGAATGTCAACCTCTGACGAACTGACGCCCGCAAGGGCCTGCGTCGCCGACTCAATGGAGGTCTTGCAGTGGTCACACGAGATATCGGGAACCACCAGCTTCGTAGTGTTCATGAGAGAAGCATATCGCTAAACCGGGCAACGCCCCTCCGCCCGTAGACTCGGCAAATGGACGTAAAGGAGAGCATTGTTGATGCCATCGGCGGTACTCCGTTAGTCCGTCTATCCAGATTGCATCCCGGTGGGAACCTGGTTGCCAAGGTGGAGTTCGTCAACCCCGGGGGCTCTATCAAAGACCGCATCGGGTTCACGATGATCGAGGCCGCCGAAAGGGATGGGCTCCTGGAACCCGGTGGAACCATCGTTGAGCCAACGAGCGGCAACACGGGCGTCGGGCTGGCGATGGCAGCTGCGGTCAAGGGTTATCGCCTCATCTGCGTCATGCCGGACAAGATGAGCCAGGAAAAAATCGACGGGCTCCGGGCTTACGGAGCAGAAGTCCATGTGGCCCCGACAGACGTGGCAGCCGAAGACCCCCGCTCCTATTACTCCGTCTCGGCCCGGCTGGTTGAAGAAACGCCCGGCGCTTTCAGCCCCAACCAGTACACCAATGAGGCGAACCCGCAGAGCCACTACGACACCACCGGCCCCGAGCTATGGGACCAAACGGACGGGGCCATAGACGTACTGGTTGTCGGCGTGGGTACGGGAGGGACCGTGACGGGAACGGGTAGGTATCTCAAAGAAATGAAACCAGAACTCACTGTGGTAGGCGTCGACCCCGTGGGCTCCATCTTCACGGCCGACTCAGATGAGGAGGTCCACCAGTACCTAACAGAAGGTGTGGGTGAAGATTTCTGGCCGGAGACCTTCGACCCCGCTGTGGTCGATAAGTTTGTGCAGGTTACCGATGCAGACGCTTTCAGCATGGTCCGGCAACTAGCTTCGACGGAGGGGGTCCTGGTTGGCCCCTCCGGAGGAATGGCGGTGGTGGCAGCCCGGCAGGTCGCCAGGGAGCGACCGGAAGATCTGGTCGTGGTCATCATCCCCGACTCGGGTCGCAATTATGTCTCCAAAGTATTCAATGACGAATGGATGAGCGCCCACGGGCTTCTCGAGAAGAGCTGATGCCACGCAAATTTGAAACAATCGCCATTCACGCTGGCCAGGAGCCGGATCCGACCACGGGTGCCGTTGTGACCCCCATCTACGCCACCTCCACTTATGTGCAGGAAGCCCCCGGCGTTTTCACACACGACTACTCCCGGACCGTCAATCCAACCCGGACCGCTCTGGAAACCGCCCTCTCCGCCCTCGAGGGAGCCGACGACGGCGGGGCAGTTGCCACATCATCTGGCATGGCTGCGGCGGCTCTAATCGGCTACTTGCTGAAACCCGGCGATCACATCGTGTTACCTAACGACACTTACGGAGGCACTTTTCGATTCTTCGCCAGGGTCCTCGGTGAGCAGGGGATCGAGTTGACGGTGGTTGATCCCACCGAGTCGGCCGAAGTGGCCGCCGCCATGCGCGACACAACGCGGATCGTGTGGGTGGAAACGCCATCCAACCCGCTGCTACGGATAGTCGACATTGCCGCTGTTGCCGGCATCGCCCACTCCGGCAACAGCCTCCTGGTGGTCGACAACACCTTTGCAACCTCCTACTTGCAGCAGCCGCTTTCACTTGGCGCCGACCTTTCGCTCTATTCGACTACCAAGTACATCGGGGGTCATAGCGACATTGTCGGCGGCGCCATCGTCACCAACGACGCCGAGTTGTTTGCCCGCCTGCGCTTTCTCCAGAACTCGGCGGGCCCGGTGCCCGGGCCGTTCGACGCTTATCTCACGCTGCGGGGCCTGAAGACCCTGGCGGTGCGCATGGACCGCCACTGCGCCAACGCCCGCCAGATCGCCGAGTTTCTCACCGAGCATCCAGCAGTGGGCGAAGTGTTTTTCCCCGGCCTTCCCACCCACCCGCAGCACGATCTGGCCCGAAGCCAAATGACAGACTTTGGGGGGATGGTTTCGTTTCGTACCCGGGCGGGGCCCGACGTTGCCGAGAAGGTGTCGGCCGGGACCGAGTTGTTCTTCCTGGCAGAGAGCCTGGGCGGTGTGGAGTCATTACTCGAAATACCGGCCCTGATGACCCACATGTCGGTGGCGGGGACCGACCTCGAGGTACCGGACGACCTGATCCGATTGTCGGTTGGCATCGAACACATCGACGACTTGATCGCCGACCTCGACCAGGCCCTCAGCGGCTGATCGAGCCCTCGCAGATTCCTACCTGCCCGGTCCAGACACTCACTCCGCGGGAGAGGTGATTGGATCAACGGCCTCTCACCCGGCAAAGAACTGGGGCAGCAGGACATCCTGTCCGAAGATCAGCAAGCCACCCACCGTCAAACTGATGGCAGCCGTAACCGCTCCCAGCACGGCATAAACCCGTTGCCTGCGACCGGCAGCCTCGAATCCGAACGCGCTGATCAGAGTGATGGCGGAGTTCGCCGCCAACAAGCCGACCAGGAAGAAAAGGAGGACCGCGATGCCGGCGGCCGTGCCACCGGCGTTGGCTGCGCCGAGGAAGATCAAGACCTGAGTGGGGGTTTCGGCGCCGATGCCGTGGAGCACGCCAATTCCGATTGCGCTGGTGGCTGTGTAATCGGCGAACGGGTCTTCGTCCAGGCGGTGAGTATGACGGTGACGATGGGTCGGCACACGCATGCCGGACGCGGACTCCGGCGTTGGGCCGGCCCCGGCGTGGTGAAACGATGGCACCGTGGCGTGTTCGTGCTCGTGTTCAATCTGGCCTTCGCGAGCTGATCCAGCCCAGGCCCGAATACGAACATAACCGCGGCGAACAGCAGACAGGACGAGCATCCAGCGGCTGCGCATGCGGAACTGGCCTCTGTGGCGAACGAGAGAATAAACGATATAGGCACCGAGCAGAACCAGGGTCCACCCGACGATTCGGCCCATGATGGCGTCCGCCCATTCGGGCAAGCTGCGCCCGAGCGCAATGGCGACGATCCCAAGCACCAGAACCATGCCGGCATGTCCCAGCGCATAGAGCGTGGCGAGATAGGCTCGCCGCCGGGGCCGCTCCTGACTTGCAGAGATGTCGGCGATAGCCGCCAGGTGATCCCAATCGATCCCGTGACGAAGCCCCAGCGCCAGCGCGCTGATCAGGAGACCCAACCCGAAATCCTGCCCATCCAATGTCTGCCGCCTCCGCTATTGCAA
>JAUXLW010000241.1 GCA_030623545.1 Acidimicrobiia bacterium
AGAACTTCCTCGAAAAGAGGCTTTGCGTCGATTGTGATTGCCACTAAGAGTTGAGTTTCTTACAAATACTGTCGCCCTGGAGGCTCCTGAGGATATAAAATCAGCTATTCTTAGCGAAATGACTAGGAGATGCACAACTTCTCATGGATTTGCTCACCTTCGGCCAGAGGTTGCGCCACTTCAGGCGTAACCAGGATCTGACACTCGACGAGCTGGGGAGGATGGTGGGAAAGCCCGCCTCGTACCTTTCAACTGTTGAGACCGGCCGGCGGGAGCCTAAGGTCGGGCTGGTGGATGAGCTTGCCCGGGCGCTCGGAATCGAGCCGGCAGTCCTGTTGGAGCCAACACCGCCCAGCCGCCGAGCGGGGCTAGAGATCTTGCTCGAGCGGTACCAGGCGGAATCCGCTTATCAAGCGCTCGGCTTGCCCCACCTGAAGGCGGGTGTCCGAATGCCGGACGCGGCTCTCGAGCACCTGGTTCGCCTCTACCGGGAGTTGCAGGATCGTACCCGGGTGCAAGCGGCGACTCCGCGCGAAGCGCTCGAAGCCAACCGATCGCTACGGAACCACCTTGAAAGTAACGACATGTACTTTGCCGCCATCGAAGCCGAAGCTTCGAAGGCCCTGGCGGCCGTAGCGTTCGACGGGTCCGGGACGGTTCCTGAGACGACTCTCAACGACCTGGTAGCTCACTTCGGTTTCGAGGTTCAGCATGTGAGTGAGCTGCCAAGCTCACTGCGGTCCTTGACGGATCTCCGATCGAATCGCATCCTCATCCGCCAGCGCGATGAGCTTCGAACCCGCAGGGCGCGCACAGTGATCTTGCAAACTCTCGGGCACTTCGTGCTCGATCACGGTGCCCCCACGAGCTACAGCGAGTTCCTGCAACAACGCATGGAGGCGAACTACTTCGCGGCAGCAGTCTTGGCGCCGGAGAGCTCGGCGGTGCCGTTCCTGCAGACGGCCAAGGCTGAGAAGCGTCTCTCCATCGAGGATCTCAAAGAGATCTACTACATCAACTACCGCCTGGCGGCTCAGCGTTTCACCAACCTGGCAACCCGGCATCTAGGTATCCGATCGCACTTCCTGCGCTCTGACGAACAGGGCGTGGTGTGGAGGGCGTACGGCAATTCCCGGGTGCCTTTCCCATTGGGACCCGACGGCTCCCTGGAAGGCCAATTACTCTGCCGACAGTGGGGGACCAGGGCCGCGTTTCATTCAGAGGACAAGTTCGGGATTCACTATCAGTACACGGATACCGAGGTGGGAACGTTCTGGTGCAGCACTCACATCGAGGTCGATCGTGAGCCCGTCCAGGCCATAACTGTTGGAGTGCGGTTCGAGGATGCCCGCCTCTTCCGCGGGTCCGATACGGACCGCCACTCCGTTTCCAGGTGTCCGGACGGAGAATGCTGCCGGCGACCTCCCGCCGACCTTGCCGAGCGCTGGGCCGGGTTTTCCTGGCCATCGGCTCGTGCCGACACTCTCAATCCCCTCGGAGTTCCGTCCGGGGCGTTGCCAGGAATCGACGTCACCGAGGTCTACGAGTACCTCGATACCCTGGATGAGGAATAGCTACTACGAATAGGCTGGCCGCAATATGCCAAACCTCCGGCATCACCCGGTCTCTCGATTACCGGCCCTGGCCCTGGCCGTCGGCTTGATCGCAGCTGCGTGTGGGGAGAGGGAGACCCGGCTCCCTTGAGCACAAACAGTTCCAGGCCGGCGGCCGCTCTTGTCGATGAGGGCCTGGTTCAGCTAGAGGCGGGAGCGCTTGACGAGGCTTTGGCCACTTTCGACGCCACCATCGCCGCCCTGGGGGACTCAGAGGAATCGCTGGTGCCGGCGCGAGCTCTGGTGGGTCGGGGACAGGCCCTTGCCCTAATGGATCGGGAGGATGAGGCGGCGGCGTTCGAGGCGGCACTTGCCGAGATCGGACTGGCGACCGACCCGGCCGGTGGAGCGCTGGCCGTCGACACGGTGGGACACCGTCTGAGGCTGACCGGTGACGCCGGTGAGTGGATCGTCGGATACAAGGGGTACCGCGACGTGCTCGATCATTTCGAGGGGATCGATCATCCGGACGTCATCGCTTCCAACATACGGTTGTTGGATGAATATGCCCTTTCCCTGGAAACGCTCGCCCGTTACGAGGAAGCACTGGTTGTATACGAGTCGATCGACGAACGGTACGGTGAGCTCACCGATCCGCAGGTCCAATTGCCGTTAGCCGTGACCTTTGCCCGAACTGCTGCCAACCTCCGCGTGCTCGAACGTGACGAAGAGGCGCTGTTCTTCTTCCAGCGGGCAATAGATGTGGCGGATGGCACGAGCGATGACGACCTGGCGCTGCTCGGGTCCGAGACGTGGCTTGAGATGGCTCAGCTTCTAACCGTGTTGGGAGCTCGGGTCGAGGCGCTAGAAGCGTTCGACTCGCAATTCGACCGCTACGGAGACCGGCCAGAGATTGCTCACCGCCAACTGGTGCTGAGAGGCATGCTCCAATCTGGCCTGCTGCTACAGGACCTGGGTCGAGTTGAGGAGGCTCGAGCTGCCTTCGAGGAGATACTCCGGCAGGTTGAGGTTCCTTCTTCAGACGCCACGCTGGCCGCTCTGGCCGGTGTAGCGGAGCATCAACTAGTGTCCTGCGTCGTAAGTTTGTGCTGATCTCGCCGAGGACTCGGCGTTCGTGGCAAGGACGCAGGACGAAGGCATAGTGGGGCTACGTCAAGGACGAGGACGCAGCCAGGGGCGTCGAGGCCCGGCGAGATTCTGTGCAGGACTTGTGACGCGGGACACCAGGAATAGTCGCTCGCGGTTCACCTTCTCAGGGCCCATTCGGG
>JAUXLW010000109.1 GCA_030623545.1 Acidimicrobiia bacterium
ACACCATCGGTTCGTACGTGTCTTTGCTCCACATGGTGCGACGTGTGGTGAAGAACTCCCCGCCGTACACGTGAAGCGCCGCGGTCCATTCTCGTGTTGGATTAGCCACCGAATGGACAACATCTGAGCCGAGCATGATCACATCGCGTTTGGTGATCGTCTTGCCGGTGTGAGGCTCTATCCGGCCGTCCTCGAGGCGGCGGTAGAACTGGTTGTCCTCCCGGCCACCGTAGATCCCGATTACCGCCCACATGTTGTGGTCATGGGCGAAAAGGTCGACGTCGGGCGGCCAGACGATGTGAAGCGCGGTCAGCTCTTCCGAACGGTGCCAGACCGTCATCATCGGGCTGATCGTTCGGTTTCCCACTTCGGCCTCGATGGTGGATGGATTCGAAACCACCCTGTCGACGATCTCTTTGACGGCGGTACTTGCGCCATTACCCGACCGCACGGCGGCCAGGCATTCGGTGATGAATTCGTCCTTATCGAACTTGTTCATGGCTCTCCTCTCCGATGCGGCGCTGGTCGGGAAGCCTAACTAGGAACCGATCGACGGCTCGAGTTGGTCGGCGTCAACCTCGCCTTCATGGCCGGCCTCGAGGTCTTGCGATGGTCCCGGGGCGCCCTCAATGACCCAGAAGTTTTCCTGTTCGGTTTCCCAGACCTTGAGAATCCAGGCCGCCAGGTCGCTGCCGGTTGCCTCGGCGTGGGACTCGATCAGCATGCGAAGCTCCGCGCGCTCCTCGGCATCCGGGCGCCGTTTGGGGGGCGCAGTCTCGGCCAGGACACGGGCGGTCAGCATGTCGGGATCGGAGACGTACAGCTTGCCCCCGGTCATGCCGGCTGCGAGATTTTGCCCGGCGGGCCCCAATATCACGACAGTGCCCCCTGTCATGTATTCACAACCATGGTCGCTGCACCCCTCAACGACGGCAGTGGCACCGCTGTTGCGAACCGCGAATCGCTGCCCCACTGAGCCGGCTATGAACAACCGGCCACCTGTAGCCCCGTACAACACGGCGTTGCCGGCTCCGTGACCGGATCCATGTGGTTGCTTGAGTCGCGGAACCACAGCAATTGTCCCCCCTCCCTGGCCCTTACCCACAAAATCGTTTGCGGTCCCGTCGAGCCGGATTTGCAGCCCGGGGCTGAGAAAGGCACCCAGGCTCTGACCGGCGGTACCGGCGAGCCGCACCCGGATCGCCCCTTCGGCTAGTCCGTTCGGGAATCGCTTGATGATCTCACCGGAAAGCCTGGTGCCGACCGCCCGATCACGATTAGTCACCGGATAGGCGATTTCCACGGGCCCGGGCCGGTCATCGTGGAGCCATTCCAACCAGTCGGCTGCCAGTGCATCACCAACTGCCGACCGCTCGACCTCTTGAAAGCCGGGATGACGCCGATATGCCTTCACGTCTATGAGCAACCGTTCCAGTCCGGCACTCAATGTTTCGTTGTGATCGTTCGGCACCAGGAGGTCCGCCCGCCCGATCACTTCTTCGAGGCTCCGCGCTCCCAGAGCAGCCAGGTGGCGACGCACCTCCTCTGCGAGCAGCGTGAACAACCGGATCACCTGCTCGACCGACCCGGTGTACTTTGCCCGCAAATCCTCACGTTGGGTCGCAATGCCCACCGGACAGGTGTTCTCATGGCACTGGCGAACCATCTTGCATCCGAGAGCGAGCAGGGGAAGGGTGCCGAATCCGAACCGCTCCGCTCCCAGGAGCGCTGCCACCACCACGTCCCGCCCGGTCCGCAAACCTCCATCAGCTTCGAGGGCTACTCGTTCGCGAAGGCCGTTGGCGGTGAGCGCCTGATGGGCCTCGGCCAGTCCCAGCTCCCACGGCGAACCGGCGTGCTTTATCGACACGAGCGGCGAGGCCCCGGTGCCCCCGTCGGATCCGCTAATCAGAACGACATCAGCGCGCGCCTTGGCAACACCCACCGCGATGGTGCCCACTCCAGGCTCGGATACCAGCTTCACGGCCACGCGGACCTCGGGTTTGAATGTCTTGAGATCGAAGATGAGCTGAGCCAGGTCCTCAATGGAGTAGATGTCGTGGTGGGGCGGCGGAGAAATGAGGGTTACCCCCGGTTTGGTGTGGCGCAGCGCCGCGATCTCGTCCGTCACCTTGTGCCCCGGCAGCTGGCCCCCTTCCCCCGGTTTTGAGCCCTGAGCCATCTTGATTTGGAGCTCCTCGGCAGATGCCAGGTAGGCAGGAGTCACCCCGAACCGCCCGCTCGCTACTTGCTTGATAGCCGAATTACGGGGCGTGCCGTACCTGGCAGGGTCCTCGCCTCCCTCTCCCGAGTTCGACAATCCCCCGATTGCGGACATTGCCTCTGCTAGAGATTCATGAGCCTCCGTTGAGAGGGCACCCAGCGACATGGCAGCAGTTGTGAAGCGTCGCATGATCGCAGCAACAGGCTCTACCTCCTCGAGAGGTACCGGCGCAATCTCACGAAAATCCAGCAAGTCGCGAAGGAGCGCCGGCTTCCGATCGGCGATCTCCGCGAGATACACCTCCCAGGCCTCATACTCACCGGAGCGAACCGCCTTCTTGACCGCCAGCGCCACTTTGGGCCCCGTAATGTGGGGGACCCCACCCCTTCGATGCTTGTAGAACCCACCCGGGTCCTCATCACCCTCCTCAAAGAGGGCATGGCGAGCCAATACCCCTTGGGCGATTTCGTCGAAACTCAGCCCCCCGACCCGCTTGTAGGCAAAAGCAAACGCGTAGTCGGTCACCTCATCGTCCAACCCGATAATTTCGAACAGATGGCTACCGCGGTATGCGCTGATCGTGCAGATGCCCATCTTCGAAAAGATCTTGAGGAGCCCCGTTTCCACAGTTGACCGGTAGTTCTCCTGCGCGAGGACAGGCCCCATTTCGACCTGGTCTGTCTGGCCGAGGGCCCGGACCGACTCGATCGCCATGAAGGGATTGACGGCTGAGGCACCAGCCGCGATGAGGCAGGCGAAATCGTGCGAGTCACGTGGCTCTCCGGAGACCACCACAATGGATGCGTGGAGCCGCTGCCCGGTCCGGATGAGATGGTGATGCACGGCGCCGGTGGCGAGCAATATCGGTATGGGTGCGTTCTCTGCGTCGGTTTCCCGATCGGACAGGATGATGATTGTTGTCCCGGCCTCCACATGATCGCTCACCGTCTGACGGAGCTCGTCGAGGGCCATCCGCATCCCGGCGGGACCGTCCGCCGCCCTGAACAGCACGGGCAACCAGGCAGAACGGAAGGCAGGATTCTTTGATCCAATGATTCTCTCCAACTCGGCATCGCTCAGGATCGGCGACGCCAGTTCCAGGAGGCGCGCCTGCTGCGGTGTCTCTTCCAGCAGCGATCCGCGCCGACCGAGGTATGTGCGGAGTGACATGACGAGCCGTTCACGAATCGGATCCATTGGCGGATTCGTGACCTGGGCGAACATTTGATGAAAGAATCTCGAGAGCCGGGGCATCGGATCGGTGAGAACCGCGAGCGGAGTGTCGTTGCCCATTGATCCGACCGGGAGTCGGCCCCGGGCAAGCTCGGCCAGGATCAGGCGGCGCTCCTCCGAGTTGTACCCGAAGACCCGGGCGAGGGCGGAGGAATCGAATCGCTCATCCTGGAGGGGGTCGAAGGGATCCTGGACGTAAGCAGTCTGGGTCTCGATCCACTCGGCATATGGCCGACGCCGTGCCAGACCGGCCCGGATCGCTCGTGTGAACCGTATGTCACCGGTCTGCAAATCAAACGCCACCAGCTCACCAGGACCGAGCTGGCCGGTGGCCGTTGCGTTCACTTCCTCGATAGGGGCAACGCCTGCTTCCGATGCCACCACGATGGTGTCTGGTGTGATCGTCCAACGGGCAGGTCTGAGCCCGTTGCGATCCAGCCCGGCCAGAAGCGTCACCCCATCCGTGGCTGCAATGGCGGCCGGCCCATCCCATGGCTCGGAGAGGAAGGCGTGGTACTCGTAGAACGCCTCCAACGGCGGGTCGATATCGGTCACGTTCTCCCAGGCCGGCGGAATCAGCATCTCCCGGGCATGGACCAATGAGCGTCCGCTCCGAACCAACAATTCAATCGCGTTGTCGAGGTGACCGCTGTCGCTCTGGTCTGGTTCGAGGAGAGGCAGGAGATCCGGGGTCCGCTCTTTCCAAACCGGCGACCGGAGATCGACTTCGCGGGCGGCCATCCATGCTCGATTCGAGTTGATCGTGTTGATTTCACCGTTGTGGCCGAGCATCCTGAACGGCTGGGCCCGTTCCCAGGAAGGGAACGTGTTGGTCGAATATCGTTGGTGAAAGATCGCGTACCCGGTCTCGAAGGACGGATCGACGAAGTCGCGATAGAAATCCTCAATACGCCGGGCAGTGAATAGGCCTTTGTAGACCACCGTACGGGCCGACATGGACGGGATCGAGAAGCGCTCCGACTGAGCGCGTCCAACTCGTTCCGCTGCTTTGCGGGCGAGGAACAGTCTGCGCTCCAGATCCTCAACGTCGGCGACGTCTGATCCCGCATCGATGAGCGCCTGCTCTATGCGCGGCATAGATTCGCGGGCAGCATCCCCCAGGACGGCAGGGTCGGTCGGAACCACCCGCCATGCCAGGACGCGCAAGCCCTCGGCTTTCACCGCTTCCTCGATCGCCTTGCGGGCCACGCCGGGATCTATCGGCGGGAGAAAAACGAATCCGACGCCCAACCACCCGGGTGCCGGCGCGGCAATGCCGCGAGTTTCCAGTTCCCGGGCCAGCATCCGATGAGGTACCTGAGTGAGAAGTCCGGCGCCGTCGCCGGTGCCATCGGCCGAAATCGCTCCCCGGTGGTCGAGATTGACGAGGCAGCGCACGGCGAATCGCAGCATCCGATGGCTCGGTTCCAGTGACCGATCGGCAATGAAGCCCACCCCGCACGCGTCCCGTTCGAGGTCGGTCTGATGGAGCGGATATGCCGGTCCAGACATACTGCCCTCCAGCCTTTGGGGAACGGCCACCTTAGCGAGTTGCCGGCCTGATCCTGGCGGGACGGCTCACCAGTGGAGAGGGTCACAGGATGGTCAGAGTTGAGCTCGCGATTTCAGGGCGGAGCCACCTACTGCCCTTTTCGTCCTAACTAGCTAATGCCGAGCAGCTCTTCGTAGCTTGTCCTCCCAGGAGCGCCTCGCTTGAAGTGACCACTCAGAGTGACACCTAGTGGTATCAAGGCCACACTAAGTGGTTATCAGGCCATCCTCACCGACCACGTCACCGCCTATTTCGAGTGTCGGCTGACCAACGAAGTCGAAGCGGGCGATCATTG